>JARROG010000143.1:0-6002 GCA_037384185.1 Anaerolineales bacterium
CCTACGGTTATGTTGCTCAGGCTGTTGAACTGCAGGTGGATATGGACACCGGCCAGATCACCGTGGAAAAAGTGTACTCCACCCATGATGTTGGACGGGCAATCAACCCTGATCAATTGCGGGGGCAGATCGAAGGGGGTGTGGTCCAAGCTCTTGGTTACGTGCTGACCGAGAACTTCATCCAGGAAAATGGATTTGTGAAGACGGACAAGCTTTCCACTTATCTGATTCCCTCGGTGATGGATATACCTGAGGTTCTTCATTCAGTAGTAATGGAAAACCCTGATCCAAATGGACCGTTCGGCGCTCTAGGCATGGCTGAAATGCCGTATATTTCCCTGGCACCAGCGGTGATTGCTGCTTTACATGATGCGACCGGCGTTTGGTTTAATGACTTTCCCCTGACTCCTCAACGGGTGTTGGAAGGTTTAGGAAAGATCTGAGAATCGGGAGATAAAATCTAACTGTGTCCTACTGGAATGTTAGGGGACTGCTGCGATTCTTGAAAAAAGCATTATTTAAGAACCGTGGAACCAATTACCGTATGACTACCAAACGCCTGGGCATCCTACTGCTGGCGGCGGCAATTTACTTCCCTGTTGAGTTTCTGATCTGGCTAGGTTTGGGTTTGGATGAGCTGATCTATCCGGAGTATCGAAAGGTCTCACTGCCCAAACCGGTCTTCATTATAGGCAATCCCCGGAGCGGTACCACATTCCTCCAGCGTCTGTTGGCAAAGGACAGTGATAATTTTCACTGCATGCGCACCTGGGAGATTTTCACCGCTCCCTCTGTTTTCATGCGCAAGCTGGTTCATTTTGTTGATGGGATAGGCAGGGTCGTAGGCGTGCCTATTTCCAAACGCGTCAGGAAGATTGAGGAACTCTGGAAGGACACTGATGATGTCCATCGGCTTAAGCTCCGTTCCCCGGAAGAAGATGAGCGCCATTATTATTTCCATGGAGATCGGAAGAAATACTATCTCTCCAAGAATCCAAATTTCAGTCCTGCAGTCCAGACTTTACTTGGCCGTTTTCCTGACGCAAAATTTATATATCTGATCCGCAATCCCCTTGAGGCGGTGCCCTCTCACATCAGCCTGAAGGATCGGGAATGGCGAATCCTGGGCTCACCGCTGGAAAAATACAGCTGCCGGGACTTTATCATCAAATCCTCCCACCACTGGTATGAATATCCCCTCGGTGTGTTGGAAAGTCTTCCTGAGAATCAAGCGGTAATCGTGAAATTCGATGACCTGGTTTCAGATGCGGAAGCGGCTGTCCAGAAAATCTACTACCAGCTGGGTATAAGCCTGTCTGAGAATTTCAGAAAAGTGCTGGCTGTGGAAACCGTTCATGCCAGAAACCACAAAAGCGACCACCACTATTCGCTGGAGGAAATGGGGATCAAACCTCAACAAATGGTAGCCGAGTTCGCAGACGTCATTCATGAATTTAATTTTGAGGGGCTCGAACAATGAGAATTGTGTTTACATCTATCTTCCGCGATGGACTGGGTGGCGGCGCTGGCCGGGTGGCTCACGAATTGGCTCAGAATTTTGCCCTGGACCATGACGTGGTAATGATCTGTCCGGCGGATGAAACCGGACCTCAACCCGGGAAGAACGGCCTGACAATATACGGGATTCGCAGTGCTGGAGAGAATGAGTTCCAGATGCCCCAGCTGTCTGCCCGGACTGTGCGGGATTTGTTTGGTTTCCTGGACAGATTTCAGCCAGATATTGTCCATGCCCATGAGCCAGCCTTGATGGGATTAATCGGGCAGATCTGGGCCCGGATGCACTCAGTCCCCTTTGTCCACACTTCCCACATTCTGCCTTCCAAGGCGATCGATTTTGGAACATCAGACACGTTGAATGTCCCGTCATCGCTGGTGCACAGCTCGATCAGCAATTATGCAGTACAAGGGGTCCTGTCAAATTTCTTCCTGAACTGCGATGCCTTGATCGCCTTGAACCAATCAGCCTATGAGTCCATTCGTGATTTTGGCTATTTGGGTCCAATCTTCGTGGTGCCCAATGGCAGATCTCTGGCGCACTACAGTGGTGGGGCATGTGCCGATGTCACCCAGGATCCAAAGATCATGCTGTTTATTGGGTTCCTCAGTGAGCGTAAGAATCAGTTCTACCTGCTGGAAACCTTGAATGAACTGCCGCGCAACTACCAATTACGTCTGATCGGTAAGGCGCTTGATCCTGACTATAAACAGAAGTTGGACCAGTATATTGAAGACCATGAGTTGGACAATGTCGAATTCATCGGCCAAATTGAGCATGAGCAAATCCCAGCCTATCTGGAAAGTGCTCATGTGTTCCCATCTGCATCCATTATGGAAGTACAGAGTCTGGTGGTGATCGAAGCCTTGGCCTCTGGCACGCCCGTTGTGGGACTTTCTAACGAAACCATTGACGAGCTGGTCAATCAAGATGTCGGTGCCTGGCTGGCGAAGGATCAACCCCCCGCTGTTTTTGCTGAACAAATCGAACGCATATGCAGCCTGCCTCAGGAAGAATATCAAAACCTCTGCCAGAATGCCAGAGCCCAGGTATCCCATTTGGATTGGTCCAATGTGGTACTGGCTACTACCAGAGTTTATCAGGAAATTCTCAAGTTCAAATTGTCCATGTCTGAGGATGAGAGCGATATGCTGACCAGCCTGGTCAAGTTTTTTACTCTGGGAGATGTTCGAGAATATCTGCTGGAAGTTATCTACGAAGCCAGACATGGACCTGCTGGTGAGCGGTCGCTCATGCCACATATGCCAGTTCCCAAGGGAATTCGTTCCTGGCTGAAGGTCCCTTCGTCAACCTGGCTGCTTTCCGGGCTGACCATTGTGATCTCAGTGATTGGATATCTGTTCATGCGAGGTACCGAAGATGATGAAGGAAAATGACTCGAAACAGGGTGATGCTGGCAGGGCACTGAGGGGACTATATTCCTCCCGGACCAAGCGATTCCTGCGACTGGAGTATAATTGAATATTGGCGGTATTTCCTCAATTAGCCGAGAAATTTATCTGCCTAGAATCTAATTTTTATTGGGAGTAAATCATGAAAGATTATTTGGAGCGAAGAAAGATCAAAGAAATAGATCCCAACCTTTACGAATTGCTGCGGATCGAAGAGGAAAGACAGTATCGCCGCTTGATATTGATTCCGAGCGAGAGCATGACGCCGAAAGCCATCCGCCGGGCGCTGGGATCTGGCTTCCATAATATTTATGCGGAAGGGTACGCTTTCGATCTGACAGGTGGTTTATCCGAAGAGGAGCTTTTCGATTATGACCGATTGCTGACAGAATATCGGCGCTACTCAGACGACCGCTACTATAAAGGCGTGGAATACGCTGATATATTAGAAGGTGTTGCCTGCCAGCGGGCCGCAACGGCATTTGCCGCAAATGGCAAAACAGCCCTGGATATTTATGTCAATGTCCAGCCGCTTTCAGGCGGGCCTGCCAACAACGCGGTCTACCACGGTTTGGTTGACCTGGGAGATACGGTGATGGGCATGAATTTGCTCCACGGCGGGCATCTTTCCCATGGATCGCGGGTAAATAGGTCTGGTGAGTTCTACAATATTGTTTCGTATTCCGTCAATCCGGAAACGGAGAAGCTGGATTATGAAGAGATCGAGGCACTCGCCAAGCAGCACCGCCCAAAGATGATCATTGCTGGCGTTTCATCCTATTCCTGGCAGCTCGATTGGGCCCGCTTCAGGGAAATCGCAGATATGGTTGGCGCCTATCTGCTGGCAGATATCTCCCATGTAGCGGGATTGATTGTGGCAGGTGAATATCCATCGCCGATTGGTCATGCCCATATCATTTCTTCCACAACCCATAAAACCCTGCTGGGCCCCAGAGGTGCGATCCTGATGAGCACAGATCTGGATACTATCCAGGCGATTGATAGAGCTGTCTTCCCCGGCGAACAGGGAGGGCCCCATGTCAATGTCTTTGGGGCGATGGCACTGGCGTTCAAGCTGGCCAAAACGCCTGAGTTCGCAGCTTTGATGAAGCAAATTGTCAAGAACTGCAAAGTGTTGAACGACCGGCTGGAAGAAAGAGGGTTCCGGATTCCTTTTGGGGGGACCAATACCCATCTTACAAACATCGACACCAAATCTGTCCGCGGAAAGGATGATGCCTGGTTGAGTGGTGATCTGGCGGCCCGCATCCTTGATGTCGCTGGACTTGTAACGAACCGGAACACCATCCCAGGCGATAAATCCGCTTTGAATCCATCTGGTGTCAGGCTGGGAACTCCCTGGATCTCTCAGCGCGGTTTGAAGGAAGACGAAACCCGCCAGATTGCGGATATCATAGCCGATATACTGTTTTCCTGTGAGCCCTACTACCAGGGAAGAGGACTGCGAGCGAAGGTCGACTTCAAAACCCTGGAAGAGGCGAAGCTGAAAGTGCGTGACCTGGCTCAGAGTGCCGGAATTGACTACAAACCGTCCGAACACGGCTACCCCCATTTTTATTATCTGGATGATGAGGTGGAAGAGGGGAAAGCAACTTCATCCTATATCATCACCGGGGATAAAGCGAGAGAATTCCTGGATTACCTGGTCAGCTGTGATGTCGAGACCATGGAGTGTGGAAACAATTCACCGGCGATGCTCTATACACCAGAAGAAGAAATCCCGGCCATGGTGACCTGTGACGATTTACAGAGCTTCCACCTGACCGTGCCAGCAGATAAATCCGGCTTGGTACTGACCTGGCTGCGAGCCGTCTCTGATGGATATGTCCGGGTGGATGATGATGTGCTCCGCAAGATCCCGGGTCCGGTGATCGTACGAGAATCTGATCGGAATTACGACAACCTGGTAGAAGGGGATCCCTACGGGATCAATAAACCGTTCTACCTCGGTATGCGGGAAGAGCAGGGAGATGCCTTGCCTGATTTCGTTTGGGAAGAGCACACTGAAGAGGTCCCGGAGGAAGAGTTGAAAAGGACCCGCCTGTATGACCTGCATGTTGAATTAGGAGCCCGGATGGTTCCTTTCGCAGGGTGGGAAATGCCAGTGCGCTATGATTCGGTGATGGAGGAGCACAACGCGGTGCGTGAAGCCGCAGGGCTTTTTGATGTGACCCATATGGGGGTGCTGCAGGTCGAGGGGCCGGATGCGATGGCTTTCCTGGATAGCGTAGTGGGCAATGATGTCTCTGCCCTCGATCCAGGGGAATCAGCTTATGCCCATTTCTTGGATCCGGATGCCAATGTGATCGATGATACTCTGATCTACCGCCGTTCTGAGATGGAATATATGGTGGTCGTCAATGCTTCCAATGAGCCGAAGGTCTGGAAATGGCTCAACGAGGTCAAAGCGGGGACTGTGAAAGTCGACAATCAACGGCCCTGGGCGAAGGCCTACGGTATCAGGGCAATCCTCCGCAACCTGAAGAACCCCCTGGAAGGCAGTGATCAGCGGGTTGATTTAGCCCTGCAGGGACCGCGTTCGAAAGAGATTTTGCTGTCCTTGGATTTCAACGCGGATGATGAGAGGAAGATCAACCACCTGCGCTGGTCTGAATTGTGTGAAGTCAGCAGCGGTGACTACGATCTGGTGGTGGCCCGGACCGGTTATACCGGTGAGAAGACGGCTTATGAACTGTTCGTTCATCCTGATAAGGTAGAAGCACTTTTCAGAGAACTTCTAGAGGTTGGCAAACCCTTCGGATTGAAACCCTGCGGCCTGGGTGCCCGGGACTCCCTCCGCACAGAAGCTGGCCTGCCACTTTACGGATTTGAGTTAGCAGGGGAGATGAATATTGGGGTGGGCGGTGCTGGATTTGGTTCTTTTGTCAAGGTGAATAAACCCTGGTTTATCGGCCGGTCGGCTTATCTTGCCCGGGAACAGGAACGTGAAAATGTGATTGCCCGCTTCCGATTCAGTGAGAAACGGGTCCGTAAGGCGCATTATGGTGATCCTGTGATGGATGAGCAGGGCCGGGTGATCGGAAAAGTGACCA
>JARROG010000144.1:0-5169 GCA_037384185.1 Anaerolineales bacterium
GGGTCCTTACTAAGAATAAGGACCCGGCTTTTTTGGTGCTAAATGGCAGGGATTGACAGGATGAATGCTAGGGTAAAGTGGCATGCCGTTAATCTATAATGATTGAAAATTAGGATTGATATCTGATTTAAGTCCAGAAATCCTGGGAGGTTCGATGTCTGACGGGAAGGTTAGTATCGAGGCATTACTTGAAAAGGCAAAAAAACCCGCGGCAGATGCACTCAAGCTGCATCCATTCTATAAGGGCAAAATGGAGACTACCTTGAAGTGCACGGTTCGAGGGATTGATGATTTCGCCATCTGGTATACACCAGGGGTAGCAGCCCCCTGCCGGGATATCCACAGCGACCCTGAAATGATCTACCAGCACACCAGCAAGGGTAATACTGTCGCTGTGATCAGTGACGGGACGCGAGTGCTGGGCCTGGGCGACATTGGTGCCAAGGCTGGATTACCGGTGATGGAAGGCAAGGCTCTGCTTTTCAAGTACCTCGGCGGGGTAGATGCTGTGCCGATCATGCTGGACACCAAGGACCCTGATGTATTCATAGAGACGGTATTGCTGCTGCAGGCTTCCTTTGGCGGGATCAACTTGGAGGACATCGCTCAACCGAAGTGTTTCCGGATCCTGGATGAGCTGCGGGAACGGGCAGAGATCCCGGTCTGGCATGACGATCAGCAGGGGACTGCAACCGTGACCCTGGCAGGATTGATGAATGCTCTCAAGGTGGTTGGAAAGAACAAAGAGGATATTCAGATCGCTTTCATCGGAACCGGTGCCTCAAATGTAGCCATCTCCCGGCTGATCTACAGCTGGGGTGTCAATCCAGAAAAGTGTTTTCATGTGGACAGCAAAGGGATCCTGGGTAAACACCGGGAGGACATTGAAACCAAGAAAGATCGGTTCGCTGATAAATGGCGGCTGTGCCAAACCACCAACGCGGAAGGCCGCCAGGGTGGAATTGAGGAAGCGCTGAAGGGCGCAGACGTGGTGATCGCGCTCTCCACGCCAGGTCCCGATGTGATCAAACCGGAATGGATTTCCGCGATGGCCGAAGATGCCATTGTTTTCAGCTGCGCCAACCCAATCCCGGAGATCTGGCCCTGGGTTGCGAAAGAAGCCGGCGCGAAAATTGTTGCGACCGGCAGGTCGGATTTCCCCAATCAAGTTAATAATTCATTGGGTTTCCCGGGGATCTTCCGGGGTACGCTGGATGTTCGCGCATCCACCATCACAGATGAGATGTGTTTGGCGGCAGCTGAGGCTCTGGCTGATCAGATTGGAGACCAACTGGACGAAGATCATCTGCTGCCGACCATGGATGACTGGGAAGTATTTGCTAAAGAAGCGGCTGCTGTAGGTATGAAAGCCCAGGAGCAGGGCGTGGCAAAGTTGGAGCGGAGTTATGAGGAGCTGCTGGAAAGTGCTCTCAAGGTCATCAAACGGTCCAGGAACCTGACCTCGATGATGGAAAAGGAAGGCTTTATCCCGGCTCCACCTGAAGATTAGTATCAGCGATTTCCCTTATTTCAGGCAAAAATAACCAGCGAGGCTATCCTGTACTGTTCAGGTACCCTCGCTGGTAGGGTTAAAAAACAAGCAAGATCCCTACTTCAGGATGATTTTTTGGATGGACGAGGAAATTCGTCCTTGACCAAAGGCGAATTGCATTATACTGATGAAGGTCAAGCCAGAGGAAGGGTATAGAAACCCATTTTTTAATCCTATACCGCCCTTTGGAGCATTTGACGAACAATGAGAAGTTGACAGGATTTGAAAGTTGTTTATAATCAAGTCCCAAGCGTTAAAATGAGGAAAGGTTCCAGGGGGAAGATCCTGAAGGACAACAAAAGAGCTTGCAGCACCTTCAGGCGGTGCCAGTTGGGGGATAAATGGATGGCATTTGTGATTTGAGGGACCATAACTCAGCCGTCACATTATTGGAAATAATGCTTTGATCTCCCGTCATTCGGGAATCTGTTGCGCTATTTATTTCTGTAAGGAGGTGATGAAGCTCAAATTCAACTAACAGAACACTCAATTACTTGACCTATTAATTTCTCAAAAGGAGGAGAAACAGTGTCAAAGAAACTATTCTATATGTTAATCGCAGTGCTCATGGTCGGTTCTCTGGTCCTGAGTGCCTGCGCCCAAGCGACCCCGGTTGTGGAAGAACCACCGATGGAAGAAGCTCAACCGACCGAGGCGATGGAAGAGGAACCCGCTCCTACCGAAGAAATGGAAGAGCCAATGGAACCCTCGACCATTGTCATTGGAACGACTGACCGGATTGCGAGTCTTGACCCCGCCGATGCTTATTCCGTCCGCGACTGGGAGCTGATCAAGAATACCGGTGAAGGGCTCCTGAAATGGAAACCCGGAACCGCTGAATTGACGACCGGCCTTGCCACCGGAATGCCCGATGTGTCTGAGGATGGATTGGTGTATACCTTCACCCTCCGCGACGGTATTAAATTCGGTGATGGTACGGATCTGACGGCATCCATGTACGCCGAGCAGCTGAATCGTCTTATCACCATCGGCCCTGAATGCCCCAACGGCGTTGCTGATGCCCTGGCCACACCCTATGTGGAAAGCGTAACAGCTCCTGATGACTCCACCATCGTCTTCACGCTGAAGTCGCCGGTAGCCTACTTCCCGCAGATCATGGCCAGCGCCACCTATGTTCCGGCACACCCTGATATTTTCTCTCAGGATGAATGTGTCCTGTTCCCCGACGCACCAGTTTACGGTGTAGGTCCCTGGATGATCTCAGAATATACCCAGGGTGAACAGGTTGTCCTGGAAGCCAATCCTTATTACAACGGAGAAATGGTACCTCAGGTTGACCGGATCATCGTTCGCTACTTTGCTGACCCCCAGACCATGGCTCTTGCTGTTCAGAACGGCGAGATTGACATTGCCTGGCGTATCCTCGGTGCTGAGCTGATCGGTCAGCTGGACGGCATCGAAGGCCTGACTGTTGGCACCATCAACGGCGGTTCTATCCGCTACTTGATCATGAACCACACCATGACGCCCACGGATGACCCCAATGTCGTCAAGGCGATCGCCTCTTCCATTGATCGGGACGAGATCTCTGACACCGTTTTCGGTGGACAGGTGAACCCGCTCTACTCCATGGTGCCCCCGGGATTCCTGGGAGCTAACGAGGCGTTTGATACGCTGTATGCCTCACCTGATGTGGATGCCGCTCTTGAGTACCTGGCTGCCTCAGGTTACACCCCTGACAATCCCCTGGAACTTGAAATGTGGTACCCGCCAGAACACTATGGCGCTTCAACCGCTGCCTGGATGGAAGTCCTCGAGAAACAGCTTGAAGCCACTGGTGCGATCAATGTCACCCTGCAGGCTCAGGAATGGAGCACCTATGTCACAGCCCTGACCGGCGGCGAAGCCTATCCGGTTGGTGTGCTTGGTTGGTTCTACGACTATCCTGATTCTTCGAACTAACTGGATCCGTTCGTATACAACGGTGGTTTGGGCACCAACGTGGCCCTGGCTGCTGAAGGATCTGACTATGGCGAAGCAATCAATGACAAAGCTCAGGAGCTGCTCGACCTGCTCGTAGCCGCTGATGGCGAGGTAGATATCGATGCCCGCGCCGAACTGTATCAGCAGGCGCAGGACTTGTACGCAGACCTGGTTGTCTCCCTGCCTCTCTTCTATGAAGCAGAGCATGTAGTCTACCGGGACAATGTCATGGGTACGGATGGCTTTGCCACTCCAGAGACCCTGAATATCGGGCCGACGCTCGAATTCAACTACGCCACCCTGCAGCTCAAGTAACATTCATCAAAAAAGGGGTGGGTGTGAGCCCACCCCTTTTGATTTAATCCAAAGGTTTTATTCATGTCACCTCTTGCTCTGATCGCGCTGATCATTGGCCTGCCGGTATTATTAGGATTGATTTATATTCTTGTAAAAGGTTCGCTGGGCCTGAGACGATATGTTCTAACACGAGTCGTCCTAACACTTCCTATGGTCTTTATCCTGGCAAGCATGATCTTTTTCGTCATGCGCGTACTGCCCGGTGATCCGGTTTCATCTGCCTTGGGGCCCAAGGGGACACCCGAAGTCATTTCTCGCATCAGAGAACAGATGGGCTTGAATGACCCCATCATTGTGCAGTACGGCCGATTTTTATGGAATACAGCCACGCTCGATTTCGGGGAATCCCTGACTGGCGGCCACAGGCCGATTGTCGATGAGATGGGAGAAAGGTTCCCTGCAACCCTCGAACTGGTTATCCCTGCCGCTGCACTGGCGTTGATAATCGGGATTTTTGCCGGGACATTTGCGGCATCCCGCCGTAAGAAGTTTGCCGACTACGCCTTGCGAATGTATTCGGTCGTCATTTACTCCCTGCCGATATTTTGGTTCGGATTGATGCTCCAGCTGCTCTTTGGCGTGCGCCTGAATTGGCTGCCGATATCCGGCAGGATCGATTCGGTCATCGGCACCACGCTGGTGCGCAGGACGAATCTGTATTTGATTGATACGTTAATCAGCGGAAACTGGGTAGCTTTCCGGTCTGTAGCAGTCCATTTGATCCTTCCCACCGTGACCCTGGGATTGATTCTGTCAGGCGTATTTGTACGGCTGACCCGAATCAATGTCATCGAAACCCTTCAGGCAGATTATATTCAGGCAGGCCGAGCCCGAGGACTCCTGGAACGCGTGTTGATCTATGTTCATTCGTTAAAAAACGCCTTGATCCCAATTGTCACCTTGATTGGCCTTCAGGTTGCTATCCTGCTGGCGGGTGCCGTCTTGACTGAAACGGTCTTCTCCTGGCCTGGACTGGGAAGTTATCTAGTAGAGAGGATCACATCACGGGACTATACAGCGGTGCAGAGTGTGATTACGATATTCGCGCTCTTTGTTGCCCTGATCAGCTTGGCAGTTGACATCCTTTATTCCTTGATTGATCCCAGAGTGAGATATTAACAATGGCAGATCCTAAAACCAAAGATATCGAAGTATCCCCTGAAGAATCCCGCTGGAAGGAGGACCTGGAACAGGTTGGCTTTGTCAGAAAACTGTTCATGGCTCGAAAGTGGTATGGAGCTGACTGGTGGTTGGTGAGCATCTCGGCAATCATGGTCCTGGGATTTTTACTGATGGCTGTGTTCCCGGGTGCTTTT
>JARROG010000145.1:0-5167 GCA_037384185.1 Anaerolineales bacterium
CTCATCCGGGATTTTTTTGCCAGGGAGGGATCAAATCCCTTAAAGGGATTTGATCCCTAATTTAATTGGACTCTAATCCGAAGTGATCTTGAAGTGTTTTCACCGTTGGCAAAGGCAGTGACCCACTGCCCTTGGCTTCCTTGCGAATGAGCTTTTTCAACTGCAGGGCATGGACGGTTGGATAGGGAGCGTTGTCGGCTTCTACTTCCGCATTTTCTTCTGTGAAGACCAGCGCAGCTTTGATTTCTGGGATCTCGAGTTCGGGCACAATTTTCAATTCCTTTCTCAAGGATCTCATGCCTTTTTCAATTTCTCTCTCCGGCTTACCGATGTTGTCCTGAGCAAAGAATCGCAAATAGAGGTTGCCGCCGAGCTTCTCCCAGCGCTTCTTGCTCTCATTGTAAATGACCTTCCCTTTATTCGGAAAAGGCAGCAGCATCCATACTCCGGCCGGTCCGATCAGCAGATGATCTACCGGGCTTTGGTAATGGTAAAGAGCATACTGATCGTCCAGTCCTTTGAGAGCAGCATCCAGCTCCTGATCAGGGCGGGGGGTCCTGCCAAAGCGGTTGGCGTAATACATACCAATCTGGGACAGGAGCAGACCCAGCACCAGGGCGATCAGCGAATAGCTAATTTGATCCTGGTATTTAAAGCTGGCGTACATCCCCAGGCCGAGGACGATAATAGCCAGAACTCCACTGAAGCTGCCTATCTGCCGGTTGCGTTTGATGAGCTTCTGATTGCGCACGATGATCATCAGTCGTCCTCCCCCGTCTTGGATTGTGAAAGTTCCTCCTGAATCGCTCCCTTGATGTTCCCCAGCAGGTCGGCATCAACTGCCTGTTGAGCGAGTTTGAGGGAATTAACCAGCGCGAGAGCATCTGAACGGCCGTGGCCGACGAAAACCAAGCCGTCGATACCCAGCAGTGGGGCAGCGCCGATCTGGCGCGGATCCATCAGCTCGCGAAGTTTGTGGAAGGCCGGCATTGCCAGCGCTGCGCCAATTTTTGTCCGCAAGCTGCTGGTGAGTTCCTCTTTCATGACATCCAGCAGCAGCCTGGATACTGCCTCGCTGGTTTTAATTAACACGTTGCCGGTGAAGCCATCATGGACGATCACATCAACATCACCTCCAAAGAACTCTTTGGGTTCGGCGTTGCCGATGAAATTCAATCCGCTTTCTTTGAAAAGGGAGAAGGATTCCTTGACCAGCGTATTTCCCTTACCTTCCTCCTCTCCGTTCGATAGCAGGGCTACCCGAGGATTCGTTATGCCTAATACCGTTTCAGCATAGATCGATCCCATGACTCCGAATTGCAGGAGGTAGAGCGGTTTACAGTCCGCATTGGCGCCAATATCCACCGCAATCGCGAAACCTTTCCCCGTTGGCAGGACTGTGGTCAGGGCAGGGCGCTTGACACCGGGGATGCGGCCGAGTCTGAAGAGTCCGTTCGCCATAGCTCCGCCGGTATTCCCGGCGGTCACGAAAGCATCTGCTTTGCCTTCTTTAACCAGGTCCATACCTACAGCCATAGAATTGTCAGCCTTACGGCGGGCGTTGCGGGCTGGTTTATCGCCCATTTCTAGGATTTCTGGAGCATGGATGATTTCCACCCGCGGATCGTGGGGCTGGTCTGCCAGCAGGGGGCGTATTCTCTCCTCCTGTCCGACAAGCATGATCCTTGTGTCCAGCAGAGCCGCAGCTTGGAAGGCGGCTGCCACTTCAGGCTGCGGGAAGTTGTCGCTTCCCATTGCATCCAGGACAATTGGCATGGTAGAACTCCTTAGATTCTGTGTTGTCTTGACAAGGTTCTCTGGAAGATTATAATACCACTGCCACCAGAGAAAGGGATTGAATATTGTGTGGAGTCCAGCGCGCTGGTGCTGGAACTGGCAGACAGGTATGGTTGAGGGCCATATGCCCCTAGGGCGTGCGGGTTCGATTCCCGCCCAGCGCACAGAGAAACAAAAAACCGCCGTAAGGCGGTTTTTGTATTTTCCAGCAGCATTCACTGGCGATAGTCATGATCTTTTCTAGGCTTCTTTGTGATTTGTCCTGATGTTGAAGATTGCGTACAGCGGGCAGAAGGACACCACACTGGTCACGATTAAGATGATTCCCAGCACCAGCAGGATGATGCCCAACACACCAGTGGCGATCCCGCTGAAATAGAGATAGCCAAAGACCAGGGCAAGCACAACTCTGATAATTCGATCTGCCAAGCTCATATTCTTTTTCAATTTCATTCTTTGTTTCTCCTTAATCTATATTGTTCCAGTATTAATTAGACGATTTAAGCAATGGAATCTTACCAAATTACTTTGAATTCTTCATATATATCCAACCTGTTCTATTACAATATTAATCTAAGGAAGAACGGTTAAGAGGATTCTGGCCAATAATAGCGACCAGGCTAGATATTTTCTGGCAGCTGAAGGAGAGACTTGATCATGCTTTCAGATATACCAAATCTCTATTCTTATACTGATCCAGATTACCTGGATGCCAACCGCCGGGGAGAGATCACGGAAGAACAGATCCAGCTTTTGGGTCCTGCCAGGGAATTCCTGATCGGAAAGTTCCAGCGGAAGGGCAGACTCAATGGAACTGTCATCATTATCACCTTGCTGGTTTTTGCCTTACTGCAGGTGCTGGGTATTGAGTTGACGGCTCCGTTGGTAGGAGGACTGTTTGGTCTGGCACTGGTAGTCCTGGCTGTCCAACTGGGAAGCCGCCAAACGAGATCCCGGCGCCAGCGGGTTCGCTTAGAGGAGGATCTCCACCGCGGCATGGTCCAGGAGGGAGTCGGCACGCTGAAATTTCAGGGAAACACGTACAGCGCTGTGCTGCCTGACCGCCAGCTGAGGCTGCCTTTTGGGGGAAGAGAGGAGCTGGCGCCCGGTGCCCAGTACCGTTTTTATTATCTGCCAAATTCGGGAATGGTGCTGTCTGCGGAACCATTGGGAGAAATTCCCGAGGATGCGGTAGAGTCCGGTCTGACCGCTGTGCTGGCGAAAGCCAGCGGCTTTCAGCTTTCCTCGCTTTCCGCCAATCGGCAGGGGAACTTGGCGGCAGAGCAAATTTCTGGGCTTGCCGGTCAGCTGGTAGCTCCCTTGCTTTTCCTGCTGGTATCCGGCGGGATTATATATATTCAGCTGAGGAGGGGCGGGTATCTGAATGCGGGATCATTGCTCGGAATGATCTCCCAGCTGTCAGATTCTATGACCAGGGGCATGATGGTAGCTGGCGGTATCTTGCTGGTGCTCTTTTTGACAGGTCTGGCCCTGCTGGTTCTGACCTTGCTGGACATGTTTGGCGGTTCCGTGAAGTATGTTGAGGGGATAGGTTATCGAAAGATCACCACTTCCCAGGATGATGATGGCACACAGACCAGACGCTATTATTATCTGATCGGCGGAAAACGGTTCCGGGCAAACGATGCGGGCTTTCAAGCCTTTGAGGACGGCTTGAAATACCGAGCTTACTATACACCCCTGCGGAAAATTCTGGTGAATCTTGAAGTGCTGGAATAGATCCCAATTTGATTGAAATAATAAGCTGTACAAAAAGAGCTTTCCAGGTTTAACCCTTTGATGTTTACTCTGAGGGCTTCGATAGCTGGATGGCGATGGCCAAGAATGTCTCAGGCAGCACCGAGCTCTGGCTCCCAGACCTGACGGAAAAATGGGCTGTGGCGGGAAAGCTCAGGGTAAACTGACGGGTCGCTGATACAGACCGGGCACCAGTGGCCCCCTTTCAGAATCAAATTCAAACTGGCTGAAAATTGATGTCCCGCATGGCAGCACCACTTCAGGGGTGCCCCCCAATCACCGGGATCGATCGATTCAGAGAGCAATCTCCCGCCCCGAAAACGAGCGGCATCTTCAATTTCTCCCCGATTTCGATGGCTTATCGGTTGATCGTGATCATAGCCGTGGTCCAGCAGGACGGGGATTTCACTGGGCCTTTGCTGTTCAGCTGCGCTCCAGTCGGAGATGTTCTTCCAGCGCTGGAAAGACCCGAAATAAGCTTTGATATGGGCGATGTCGCCCCGGGCAAGCCAATCCAGTGTTCCCCGGGGTGCCAGGGCAGCAGATTCAAATTTCCGGCGAACCAAGCGGGGAATGGCACTGCCCAGCCGGATATACCAGGGCACGTTTGATTTTTGTTCTTCAATATATTGGTCGATCGTTTGCTGTCGGAACGGCACGATTTCCTCCAAGCGGTCAGAATCGGCAAACCACTGCCCATGGAAATTCTGCAGGGCAAACCAGCGAGGATCGAGGACTTCGCGGTAATCCTCAACCCCGGTTGAACGAAGCATTTTTTCGAAAAGTTCTAGATTGGTAAGCCGATTAGGTTTCCCGCCGCCAATATTGTAGATCTCCCCCCAGAAATTTTCCGGAAGGTCCTCCTGGCAGATGTTGGCAAGCAGCCGGCCGGAATCAGCGGGAGTGATCCATTCCAGCACCCCATCCAGGGTAGTGTGAAAAGTGATCGGGTCCAGAGGATCAGCGGCTGCCATGCGGGCAATGCCGGTTTGGCGCAATGATACCCAGTGCTTGATCCCTGAGTCGATGATCAACCGCTCTGCGATAGTTTTGCTCAGGGCGTAGGTATCGAAAGCGCTGAGTTTGATGGGGTCTCCTACCCGGCCCCAGTGGATCGGCACCGGCCGGTTCCCGGTCTGGGCTACGGAGCCGATATAGACCAGTTTTATCCGATCGGTAATAGCGCATTCTTTGACAGCACGGACAATATTTGCCGCAGCACCGACATTGACTTTCATGGTCAGAGCTGGCCTGGTATCCGCCAGGGGAGATACCAGACCGCCAACATGGAGGATGATATCTATTCCGGCAACTGCCTGGAGGACGTCTTCAAAGTTGATGTAGGTATCTGAAGGTCCCGCCATGCCAATTTCAAATCCGTCCGGGTAACCGGCTTCAGCAAGAAGTTGTTTTGCCTTCTGCGGATCATAGGGATAGGGCTTTATGGACGGGTCGTATCCGAGGTTTCCCGGGACAACCATGCACAATACGCGACCGCATCCCGGTGCCGGACCCAGGCTACGGGGCGGGCGGCGTACCCGCGGCGAATGCGCAAGGCGCCCCCGCGCCCCTCGAACTGGGGGTGATCCCCGGTGCTTCCGGGGAGGATTCG
>JARROG010000146.1:0-8309 GCA_037384185.1 Anaerolineales bacterium
TTCCACCATTTCCGGGTTCGCTGGCAGACACTGCCAACCCTACTCGTTTTCATCGTTGCCTTTCATAATACTGTGGGCTGATTATGCCATAAAGATCAGAGCCGGTCAACGGTTCAGGGAATGGCAGTGTCAGCAGCAGGGGTCTTGATCAGATCTGTGCGCGTGAAGCGGTTGCTGGCCCGGACCTGAAGCAGTGCGAAGATGGCGGCAGCAACCAGCATGAAGATCCCGGCCCCGTACCAGACCCAGTTCGGGTTGTAGTTGTCCATCACCACCCCGGCCATCAAGGGGCCAACGGCATTGGGGATGGTCCAGCTGAAGCCGAACACAGCCATATAACGGCCGCGCATATCCATCGGGGCGATATTGGCGACCATAGCCTGGCCGGGGGGAGAGACCAGCATTTCCGCGATGGTGATGATCACCATCGCCAGGATAAAGAGCCAGAAGGCTGAGACATATCCGTACATCGAGAAACCCACGGCGTATATGATCATACCCCAGGTCATGATTTTCATTGGTGCGAACCCCTTGATCCTGCGGGTGATGGCGAACTGCAGCAGCACCACCATGCTGGCATTGAGGCTGAGCAGCAAACCATAACCCGTTTCAGGTAGACCGTGCACGTCTCGTAAAAAGACCGGCAGGGAGGTGTTCATCTGCATATAAGCCAGCACCATGAAGATGGAAGCCAGGATGTAGACCATGTATACTTTGTCTTTAAGCACTTTGAAATATCCCGCCAGCGTCTGTCCCAGACTTTGTTCCACGGCCGGCTGGCCGGTTTCGTCAGGAAGTGGTTCTGGTTTGGTTTCAGGGACGAGGACAAGGATCACCAGGGCGGTGATGGTGCTGAGAATGACATCGCTGATGAACAGAATGGTATAAGACCTGGCTGCCAGAAAACCGCCGATGGCCGGACCAATGACGACAGCCAGGTTGGCGATCACCCGCAGGATTCCGAAACCGTCGATGCGTTTTTCTTCTGGCAGCACGTCGGCGATGATTGCCTGGTGGGCAGGTCCGGCCATATTGCCGAATAATCCGACGATCAAGCCTGCTAGATAGATGAAATTCAAATTGGGGGCAAATGCAAGCAGCAGCGAGCTGGCAGCGCTGATCACCAGGCCGGAGAGGATCATGACCTTGCGCCCAAATTTATCAGCCAGCGCTCCACCCATCAAACTACCAAATAAGCCGCTGACGGCCAGAATGGTGAATAACACACCCACTTCGGTCATTCCAACGCTGTATTTGGAGGTAATGTACAGTCCAAAGAAGGGGAAAATTAACGCCCCACCCAAATTATCAATGAACATCCCCCCCATGATGATCCAGAACATCCGCGGATATTCCTGGTAGATAGATCGCATTTTCTTCAGCATTGGATTCTCGTTTCGTAAATTTGCTAATCGTTCAACATTGTAGCACGGATTTTCAAGATGTCAACGGATAAATTAAAATTGTCAAACATGGAATAAGATAATTTAATATATTATATAGAAAATTGAATAAAGTACCGCATTTCTTGATAGAGATTGGGGGTGCAGAGAGTAAAAATCAAGCCTTGACAAATATTTAGATTAATCTAAAATAGTTTTTAGTGTACTGAAAATGGAGTCGATATGAGCAAGCATTTGTCCGATACAGTGGAAGACTACCTGAAGACGATCTACAAGTTGTCTGAAGATCAAAGCCGGGTGGGAACTGGTCAGATTGCAGAGATCCTGGGTGTCAGCCCTGCCTCGGTGACTGTGATGGTACAGCGCCTGGCCGCTGAAGCACCCCCTTTGCTGGATTACACCAAACACAAAGGTGTGGCTCTGACTGAAGAAGGCCAGCGGGCAGCCCTGGAAATTATCCGCCACCATCGTCTGCTGGAGCTCTTTCTCCATGAGGTGTTGGGTTATTCCTGGGACCAGGTGCATGCTGAGGCGGATCGGCTGGAGCATGTGATCTCTGAAGAGTTTGAAGAGCGGGTCGCGGAAGTTCTGGGTGACCCGGCTCGCGGCCTGCATGGGGAACCGATTCCCAGTCGTTCTCTGGTTATGCCGGACAACCACTCTTCTTTTTTGCTAGAGATGCGGCCCAATCAGGTCGGTAGAATCCGCGAAGTAAATGACGATGACCCGGGTTTATTGCGTTTCCTGGAATCTTTAGGGATCGTCCCCGGTGTGATTTTTCAGGTCCTGGACTATTCAGTGTATGACGATAATCTCCGCTTGAAGTTAGAAGGAAGCCCTAAGGAGATCGTGCTGGGTGCCAGTGTCACCAGCCAGATCCTGGTGGAGGAAGCGGAACCCGAAATGGCTGGATAGCCATCCAGGTGTTCTTATTGGAATCAAAGGGAGTTGGTATGGTAAACCCGCTGTATGCTTTGTTAATTGGGATAGGTGTCCTGGCTCTGGCTGGTATCCTATTCTGGCCTGCTAAAGGTTTGGTCTGGAAGCTGCAAAAACGTCAGGAATTGACTGACAAGGTCTTCATTGAAGACACCTTGAAGTACATATATAAATGCGAGCGCAATAACCAGACTGCTTCCCTGGATAGCCTGGCTGGTGCTCTTTCGACCAATCTGGCTCATGCCGCCGAAATCCTGGCACTCACACAGGCCAGGGGCTTGCTGGAAATGCGAGACAACAGCTTCAGATTGACAGAAGCCGGCAAACGAACCGCGACCCAGATTGTCAGGGCGCACCGTTTATGGGAGCGCTACCTGGCAGACTCGACCGGATATGGAGAAAGCGATTGGCATCAACAGGCTGAGCGCTTAGAGCATAAGCTGTCAGCAGAGGAGCTGGATAGATTGTCTGCCAGCCTCGGGAATCCTTCCCATGATCCTCATGGAGATCCCATCCCTACTAAAAGGGGAGACCTTGTTCCCCACAGTGGAGTACCGCTTTCGGATATTCCTGCCCAAACCATGGCCAGGATCAGACACATCGAGGATGAACCGGAGGTGATTTATGCCCAGATTGTGGCTGAAGAACTTCACCCCCAGATGATCCTGGAAGTAGAGGAAGTCAGCTCAGATCGCATTCGCTTCTGGGCGGAAGACCAGGAACATATCTTGGCTCCCATTGTGGCTGCCAATATCTCAGTGGTTCCTTTAGTGGAGGAAGTTCCTCTGGATGATCTGGAAGGTGTGCCGCTGGATACCCTGAATCCGGGCCAATCCGGGATCGTCACTGGTATCTCATCCCGGAGCAGGGGAGTAGAGCGCAGGCGGCTTCTTGACCTGGGAGTCATTCCAGGTACGGAGGTCACAGTGGAGATGGTCAGCCCTGGAGGGGACCCGACAGCCTACAGAATCCGGGGTACCGTGATCGCTCTCTTACAGGATTTTTTAGAGGAAGGAAGAACAATGGCAAAAGAAGAAATGGCGAATACCACAGATGAATTGACCAGCGCACAGCTCCAAGCAGATTGCGCCTCCTGCCCGGTACATCACGCTGCCAATCTGAAAAAACTGGGCGTGGATATGGAGAACTTTGATTTTGTGGTTGCCTTGGCTGGCAACCCCAATACCGGGAAAAGCACAGTCTTCAACGCATTAACCGGACTCAGACAGCATACAGGAAACTGGCCGGGTAAAACGGTGACCCGGGCAGAAGGCGGGTTTGAATATGCGGATCAGCGCTTCAAACTGGTTGATCTTCCAGGAACCTATTCGCTGTTGGCTACCAGCCTGGATGAGGAAATTGCCCGGGATTTCATTCTTTTCGGCCAGCCGGATGTCACGATCGTAGTGGTTGATGCCTCTCGTCTGGAAAGGAATTTGAATTTGGTGCTTCAGGTGATGGAAATCACCAACCGGGTTGTGATCTGTCTCAACCTGATGGATGAAGCGGATCGGCATAACATGGAGGTGGACCACCGCCGATTAGCCCGGGATCTGGGTGTGCCAGTGGTGCCCACTGTTGCCCGTTACAATGAGGGCCTGGAAGACCTGCTGGAAGCAATTCATGAGGTGGCAATTGGAGAAGTGCAGGCTAAGACCTATCATGTCAAATACAGGCATCCCCAGCTCGATCGAGCGGTTTCCCAGCTTATGGGGCAGATCCAGGAGGTCTTTCCCCAGGTGCCCAATGCCCGCTGGGTAGCGCTGCGGCTGTTGGACGGAGATGAGCGCATTATCCAGGCAGTGGAAGATGGGGAATTGGGAAATCTCACTTATTCTCAGACTGTTCCTGAAGACGTTAATGCTAATCGAGTCTCCCAGAAAAGCGGATTTGCTCAATGAGTGATCGCTGGGAGTCAATAAATAATTAAGGTGTGATTATGGATCCTAAATATCAAAGAATATTGCAGTCAGCCCAGGACCTGCGCTGGGAAGTTGGTGATGACTTCCATGAAAGAATCATGGAAGCGCTTTACACCGACGCCACTCGTATAGCCGATCGGGCTGTTACTTATCCAGATCAGAAACCGAGGTTTGACCTGGACCGCACCATCGACCGTTTGGTAACCAGCCGGGTGTGGGGATTTCCGCTGATGATCCTGATGCTGACGCTGGTTTTCTGGTTGACGATCAGTGGAGCGAATTATCCATCTGGATTGATCTTTTCGGTGCTTATCGATAAAGTTCATCCTCTGTTGAAAGCCGGTGCAGCCAGCATTGGCATGCCCTGGTGGCTGAGCGGAGTGCTGATCGATGGTGCTTATCTTTCAACCGCCTGGGTCGTGAGCGTGATGCTGCCCCCCATGGCGATCTTCTTCCCGCTGTTCACATTGCTGGAGGATTTCGGCTATCTGCCGAGGGTTGCCTTTAACCTCGACCATATCTTCCGGAGAGCTGGTGCCCATGGGAAGCAGGCTTTGAGCATGACCATGGGTTTCGGGTGCAATGCCGCAGGGGTAATCTCCACCCGGATCATTGACAGCCCCAGGGAAAGGCTGATCGCGATCATCACCAATAACTTCTCGCTCTGCAACGGCCGCTGGCCGACTCAGATCTTGATTGCGACCATCTTCATCGGCACGCTAGTCCCTGCCCAGCTGGCAGGTTTGATCTCCGCGGTGGCTGTGGTAGGAATCGCCCTGCTGGGTGTGCTGCTGACTTTCCTGGTTTCCTGGGGGTTGTCCCGGACCATTCTCAAGGGCGAGGTGTCTACCTTCAATCTTGAGCTGCCGCCCTATCGGCCTCCTCGCGTTCTGCAAACCCTCTACACATCGGTAATCGATCGTACGTTGATCGTGCTCTGGAGAGCGGTGGTGTTTGCCATGCCTGCGGGAGTGGTGATCTGGCTTTCTGCCAACATCACGATTCAAGGTACGAGCTTAGCGGAGTACTTGATAAACTTCCTGAACCCCTTTGGTTTGCTGTTAGGGTTGAATGGTGTCATTCTGGTGGCTTATATCGTGGCCATCCCTGCTAATGAAATCGTCATCCCCACCATCCTGATGCTCACTGTGCTGGTCACTGGGGCGTCCGGAGTTGGCGCAGGATCGGGAGTGATGTTTGAAACCCAATCAGGATTAGCCACTCTGGATATTCTTACCCGGGGAGGAAGGACGCTGCTTACGGGCGTGAATCAGATGTTGTTCAGCCTGATCCATAAACCCTGCAGTACGACCATTTACACTATTTTTAAAGAGACTGACAGTATGAAGTGGACCGTGATCGCAACCCTGCTGCCGGTTGTGATGGGTTTTGTGGTGACGTTCTTCACCGCCCAGATCTGGCGGTTGATCGCTGGTTGGTAAGCAATAAAAAAAGAAGCCTGAGTCAGGCTTCTTTTTGAATACAGGGGACTGTCAATAGAGGACGGCCGGGAGGCCGTCTCTCTTTGATCTGGGCTACCTATCAACGATTAATCTAATGCTTCGTAGCCAGGACCGTCTGTGTAGTAATCCTCGTTGTTCTGGATGGCTGGGGTGAGATCCACCACTTCGCCTTCGTCAAGAACCCGGGTGGCTTTCAAGACCCAGACCACGCCGTTGACATCCTCGGATTCGAACTCCTCATCATAGCCTTCTGTGCCGACCGGCATGCTCATGCGCTCATCACCGTAGGCTTCATAGGCTGAGGGGACTTCATCTTCCATGTAGATTGCTTCATAAGGGCATTCAGGTGCACAAGCTCCACAGTCAATGCAGGTCTCAGGGTCAATGTAGTAGGAGGGATATTCCTCCACCGGTTTGCCTGGGACAATGCATTCAACAGGGCAGACTTCAACGCAGCTGCCGTCATGCAAGCAGAAATTTGTAATTACGTGGGTCATAACTATCCTCCGGGTAAGGTTGTTTTAATGAAGTATATCTTAAAAACAGACACACTACTGTATAATAGTCACTCTAGCCTCGAATTGTAGCCCCCGGTTTTTTCTTTGTCAAGAAAAAACAATTAACAGATAAGTGACATTGGTTAAAGAGGTTACTTTCCTCATGGAAAAGGACGCTATCTCTCCTGCGCTGCCCTATTTGATTGTCCCGATTGGCATCCTGGCCGTCTCGACCGCGTCACTGTTGATCCGTTTTGCCCAGGATTACACTTCATCGATCACCATCGCCGCTTTTCGACTGGGATTGGCGGCTTTGCTCCTGCTGCCCTACACAGTTGTGAAACACGGCCGTGAGCTGAGATCTCTCACCAGCTCAGACCTTAAATTTGCCCTGCTGGCTGGATTTGTCCTGGCAGTTCATTTTAGTTCCTGGATCACATCCCTGGAATACACTTCTGTTGCCAGTTCTGTGGTGCTGGTGACCACCACTCCCCTCTGGGTTTCGCTGCTGGCTCCAGTTTTCCTGGGGGAGAAGACTCCCCGGATCGCCTTTGTGGGCATGGGTATCGCTCTGCTCGGTGGTTTGATCATTGCGGGGGTTGATGTCTGCAATTGGGGTTCCACAGGCCTCAGCTGCCAGACGGCCTCCGGAAGCCCGGGAGCCCAAACCCTGCTGGGAGATCTGCTGGCCCTTTTTGGTGCCATCGCAGCAGCGTCCTATTTGATGATCGGCCGGCATCTGCGTCGGAAGATCTCCCTGACACCTTATGTCTTCCTGGTCTTCAGTGCCGCGGCGGTCTTCCTGGTCCTGGCCATGCTGGTCATGGATGGCATCCCTCCCCGTTTTCCAGGAAAGGTCTATCTCTGGCTGTTGCTGCTGGCTGTTGTGCCCCAGCTGTTGGGACACTCGATCTTCAACTGGTCTTTGAAATACCTGCCGACAGGATATGTTTCAGTCAATCTGCTGGGAGAGCCGGTGGGTTCGATCATCCTGGCTTATTTCTTCCTCAATGAGGTGCCTCCAGCTGTGAAATTAATTGGTGCTATACTTATTTTAGCCGGCATTGGCCTGGCTTCATTCCAGCAGGCTGCAAACAAACAGGACCTGCTTCCCCGGGAGAATTTGCAGTGAATCGAGAGGATCCCCGCAATATTAAAGACATTCTGGACAGCCTGGCTCAGCAGGGTCAGTCCTTCAAGGGCGTTACCAAGCGGCTCAAAGACTACGGCTGGGATATCGGCGGCATCCTGCTGCTGGCGCTGTCGTTCATGACTTTGATTGCAACCCTCTTTCCTGGCCTGGCGGCTGGATCTGCTTTACTGCGCTGGACGAATTTTATCCGGCTGGGACTGGGCTGGGGAGCGTTATTCGCAGTCATCACCGGGATCTTCCTGGGAATCTGGATGCTGAAAAAACAAGCTGGCGTCCCTTCCCCTATCAAATGGATCAGAGTTTTCGCCCTGGAAGCAGCGGTATTTTCATTGATTGCCCTCTTTACCGTTTTGGGAGGACATTCCCTGGAGCGAGCCCGGAGCGGCCTAGATGGTGGACTGGTTGGCTGGGGTTTGGTGGAAGGCATCTCCACTCTATTGGGACAGATTGGGACAGGGATCCTGGCTTTCCTGGGTGCGCTGATCGGGGGAGTGATCGGCCTGGGTTTCACTGACAGAGTCAAACAGCAGCTGGACCAGATGCGCATGGAAGCTGCCCTGACTGACCTGGAAGGTCTGACGGATGCAGAAATGGAGGACAGCCCGGCAGTAATTGTCCCTGATGCTGAGACATCTCCCAAACGCAAGCAAAAAGTACCTCCCGAATTCCGGACGCAGTTCAAAGTGGATGTGGGAGAAGAAGCCCAAGTCGAGGATGCAGTGAAAGACGTCATCTCTCGATTTCGCAAACTGGATATCGTTGTGAACAATGCGGGCGTAGTCCTCCCCGCCCCGTTCGAGGGTGTCAGGAATGAGGATTGGGATGAGGTCATTCGCGTGAATCTCCAGGGCGCGTTCTTCTGCGTGAAACACGCTCTCCCTTACATGAAAGAGCAGCAATACGGAAAAATCGTTTCCATAGGTTCCCGCGCC
>JARROG010000147.1:0-5057 GCA_037384185.1 Anaerolineales bacterium
CACATCCCCCCGCACATCCGGCTCCGGGATGTACTCCCCGGCCTCCCATGACAGCCAGCAGGGTGCCTAAAGCGCCCGGGGCTGGTATTCCAGATCAGCCAGGCAGGCTGTCAAAGCCTGATGTACCTGGATATGAGCCGGGTGTCCGTACTCGCCTCCCGGCCCATGAGACAGGATCACATCCGGCTGCAGGGCCAGGACCCGCTCCTTCAACTTAGCAACCACTTCAGCAAGGTCGGGGCTGAAAGGGTAAAGCTCATTATCTGGACCTACATTGGGATCAATGAATCCCAGGAAGTCCAGGCTGGCGCCTCCCAGGGCCTGAACTGCGCAGCGCAGTTCCTCCTCCCGGACCCGGCCCAGATCTGAGCGCTGGCAGACGGGCGGGTCCCCCATCTCACCGCCTTCCCCCCGGGTAGCAGACAGGTAATGGACCTCCGCTCCGCGATCAGCAAGGAAAGCCAGGGTCCCTCCCAGAAACATGGTCTCGTCGTCCGGGTGAGCGAAGAAAGCCAGGATATTCAATGATGTTTGAGTCATCTTCATTCTCCGAGCGTACTGTACCACAGGATCTGTTAATAAGGTATAAGAACCTCTTCAAGCAACATTTAGCACCTTTCCTACGTATATAATTAACGAGAATTCAAAATCACAAATTCAATTCGTTAACCCTTTTTCCAAAATCGGAGGAGAAGATGCAAATAACTGTTTTGGTATCCGCGCTGGCTGCCTTTTCCTGGCTGCTGGTCGTGGCCTTCCTGGTCCTGACCGTGCTTCGCGCCCGGCAGGGAAAGAAGACCCGCGGCACAATCACCGGGATCATCGTGTCCGTGGTTGCCGCGGTGTTGATAAACACCATCAGCGCCGGGCTGGTCTTTATCAAACCCCAGGAGCGCGGCGTAGTCATCAGCGCTATCGCCCCCAAAGGTTATCGGGAGGATATCCTCCAACCGGGTTTGCGCTGGGTGATTCCCTACGCGGAGAACGTAAAAGTCTATTCGATCTCCAAGAACACATACACCATGTCCATCGCTCACCAGGAAGGCGAGATCCAGGGAGATGACTCTATTGCCGCCCGCACAGCGGACGGACAGGAAGTCTATATCGACGCCTCGATCATCTTCTCCCTCGATCCCCAGGAAGTCCTGAACGTCCACATCATTTGGCAGGACCGCTATGTGGACGGACTGGTGCGTCCCACGGTGCGGGGTGTGATCCGTGACGCGGTCTCTCAATTCCGGGTCAATGAGGTTTACAGCACCAAACGCGATCTCCTTAAAACCGAGATTGAAGACGCAATGAGAACAGCCATGGAAAAAAACGGTCTGCTGCTTTCTGATTTCGTTTTGCGCAACATCACCTTCACGCCGGAATACGCCGCCTCGATCGAGCAGAAGCAGATCGCCGAACAGCTCGCTCAGCAGGCTGAATATGTCGTCGAGCAGCGCCGGCAGGAAGCTGAGCAGGCCCGCCAGGTGGCAGAAGGCACCAAGGACGCGGCCATTATCGAAGCCCAGGGCCGGGCTGAATCCCAGGTGATCGAAGCCAAAGCAGAGGCGGAAGCCCTGCAGCTGATCGCCGACGTGCTGGCTCAGAATCCTGAGCTGCTGAATTACCGCTACATTGAAAAATTGGCCCCCGGCATCGAGGTCATGCTGGTTCCCAACGACAACCCTTACCTGCTGCCGCTGCCTAATCTGGCAACCGGGGGAAGCACTCCCGCTCCCTAACCACGGCCCGCGGACATCAGTTAATACCTAAAAAGGGCTGGCGCTTGCCAGCCCTTTCTCGTTAGACGAATCGGCAATCTATGAGATTCTTTCTCTAAAATTCGGACCCGCTGGGGTGGATTTGAAGAACCTGTCCGGTTTGATCCAGGCTGTGATTCCCGCATGGTCTGCCTTTCTCAGGCCCTTGCTTCATTGAGACCGGAATAACTACCGGCTGCACTAAACAGCTGTTCCTCCCTTGTGTTACAATCGGTCAGGGTAAACAAACCATTTTTTATGATCAAAAGGGTTCTCGGCATGAAGATTGACGACACGGCCCAGAGCGGAAAAGAGATCCGCCTCACCTCCCTATCCAGCTGTGCGGGTTGAGCGTCCAAATTAAACGCGGAAGCGCTGGCGCAGGTTCTGCGCCCCCTGGACGGCCTTTATAAAGACCATGATTTCCCCGACCTGCTGATAGGCCTGGGGGAACCGGACGACGCTGCCGTTTGGCGGCTGGATGACGACCGGGTCCTGATCGTGACCACGGACTTCTTCACACCGGTCGTGGATGATCCCTATGATTACGGTGCGATCTCGGCTGCCAACAGCCTGTCGGATATCTACGCCATGGGCGGAGCTCCCTTCCTGGCCCTGAATGTGGCCGCCCTGCCCCCTTCCTTGCCCTCTGAGATCTCAGGAAGGATCCTGAAAGGCGGCGCGGACAAAGCCCTGGAAGCTGGCGTGGTCATCGCCGGCGGTCACACCGTCCAGGATCAGGAACCGAAGTACGGCCTGATCTGCCTGGGCTTTGCCCATCCCGATTTGATCATGACCAAGGGTGCGGCCCGGCCGGGAGACGCATTGGTGATCACCAAACCATTGGGCTTTGGCGTGACCACCACAGCCATCAAGAACCAGAAAGCCTCCCCGGAACAGATCGCTGAAGTTGTGCTGTGGATGAAGCGGCTCAACAAAAAGGCCAGCGAGCTAGCCCAATCCTATGGCGTGAAAGCCGCCACCGACATCACTGGATTCAGCCTGCTGGGGCATGCCTGGGAAATGGCAGAGAACTCCGGCATGGGAATGAAGATCTATTGGGAAATGATCCCTTTCATCAGCGCGGCCAAGGAATTGGCCAAACAGGGCAGCTTCCCCGGGGGCGCTTTTGACAACCGCCTGTATTTTGGGGATCACATCCAGGTGCCCAAATCGCTCAGTGAGGATCAGCTCATGTTGCTCTTCGACCCCCAAACCAGCGGCGGGCTGCTGCTTTCGGTCCACAGCGATCGTCTGGACGAATTCAGACACCAGGCGGAAAAGAATGATCAGCCGATCTGGGTCATCGGTGAAGTCACCGAAGGGAATGAGATCATTGTCAAATGATCTACAGAGTTTAATGTCAAACGAGGCTTCCAGAACCGGAAGCCTCGTTTTTATTTTGCCTTGAGGAACGCCTCACCAGCCGCCCGCGTAATCAAGCTTATAGGGACTGGCTCGTTTCACCAGGTAGGCATACTGCAGTTCAACCAGCTGCCTTGTGTGCAGTAAATCGTGGGCTGCCCAGGCAGCGAACATATCTCCTGCAATCATCTCACCGGAAGGCGCCTGTGAGATCTTGGTCCAATCCGGGGTTTCCAGACTGTCCAGCCATTCCAGGGATTCGTTGCGCAGCTTCACATACCGATTCAAGGTTTCAAAAAGATTCGCCTTTTGATATTCATGCTCCTCAACCCAGCTCAAGGGATCGATTTCTGGCCAGGGTTTCTCTGAGCCTTCCAGGATCATCTTCAGCCGAACGGGAAAATCAAATTCCTCTTCATCCGCCAAATGGCAGACCACCTCCAGGATGGACCAGGAGGATTGGACAGGTTTCCAGAGGGCCTGTGGTTCAGGAATTCCTCTGGCCAGGGCAGCGATGCGGTCGCGATTGAGCGCCAGCTGTCTTTTAACATATGCCTCATCCATTCTTCCTCCCGGAGTGGTTCTCTACTTCTTATGATCCCATTATACAGGACTGCTGATCTCAACGGATCTGGTACTGGTCCAGAGCTGCCTCCACTGCAGTCCTGGCATGGATCTCCATGGTGTCAAAAACAGGAACGGAGACATCATCGGCCTTGATCAGCAAACCGATCTCTGTACAGCCAAGGACGATTCCTTGGGCACCATTCTGGACCAGTTGATCGATGACTGCCAGGTATTCCTGCCTGGATGCTTCCCGGATCGATCCCTGTACCAGTTCGTCGTAGATCACCCTGTGAACCAATTCCCGCCCTGATGCGTCCGGCACGATCACCTCCAGGCCGTGTAGCGATTCCAGCCGGCCGCGGTAGAAGTCCTTTTCCATTGTAAAACGCGTGCCCAGCAAGCCTACCTTTTCCAGTCCTGCCGTGCGGACTGCCCGGGCAGTTGCGTCAGCGATATGCAGCAGGGGAATATTGACGGAGGCAGCGACCTCCTCCGCCATCAAATGCATGGTGTTGGTGCAGATCAGTAGAAAATCCGCGCCCGCGCTCTCAACAGCCTTGGCACAGCGGATCATGATCTCCGCTGCCTGGTCCCACTCCCCCTGCATCTGCAGGTCTTCGATCTCCCCAAAATCCACCGAGACCATCACGCTCCGCGCGGAATGGACGCCGCCCAGGGCTCTACCAATTTCCTGATTGATGATCCGATAATATTCGATGGATGATTCCCAGCTCATACCCCCGATCATACCAATCACCTTCATTCTTCCTCCTTCAGAATTTTCGATCGCAGGTCAAAACAAATATCGGTCCACGTCGCACACCGGGCGATAGCCGATCTGCTGGTAAATGTGGTTCGAAGTCGGGTTCTGCAGGTCGGTGAATAAAAAGCAAAATTCATATCCCTCGTCCAGCAACTGCTGGCTCAGGTGGGCAGTACAGGCGCTGGCGTAGCCCTTCTGGCGCTGATCTGGTGGAGTGTAGACCGCGCCGATCCGAATGCCGTGGGGTGTCGGACCCGAGTAGCCGGCCATCGAAACTGGTTTGCCCCCGGCTTCCCAGATCATCATCCCCCGCAGGGATGGATCCGCTTCCAGATAAGTCCTGACCACATGTCGGACATGGCTGGGATCGGGTTCGGTGTTTGTCGCATCGCGCTGGAAACCGGCATACCAATCCAGCAGCAGGTCCCGGTCGGTTTTATCTGCTGGTCGCGCCTTTCCGGGAACGCCGCTGACCGGCTGCACGGTTTCCAGCTTGTAAATGCGCATGGCCACTGCCAGGCTGGCCTCTTTGCCGGAGATTCCCTGCCAGAGATCGATCAGCGGGCTGATGAATGCCTTGTTGCCGGAAAGTCCGCAAAAATATTCTCCCAAAC
>JARROG010000148.1:0-5429 GCA_037384185.1 Anaerolineales bacterium
GTCCGCGCCCGTCAGGAAAAGTGCCGCCAGGCCACCACCGATCGCGAGCAGCAGGACCGCGCCCGCGATGATGAGGATCTGCTTCTTCCTGCCGCCGGAGGGGGCCTCTTCGCCTTCGATGTCCCTGGTGCCGTCGTCTGCCATGGTCTGTTCCTGTGGCTCCCAAAATGTTGCTCACCGCAGGAACTGCAATCGGCATGCCAACCGAAAAGGCGAAAATTCAATCAATCTATTCAGTGGGTTACAGAAAGGCCGCGCACCCTCGTCGAAACTTTGACGAAGTGCGGGAGGCACTCAAGGCAGAATCCCGGCACACCGGACGGCGGCCGGGGGGACGTGGCGGGTTCAGTCGCCCGCCAGGGAGGCGATCAGCGCATCCGCAACCAGCATGCCAAAGGCAAACAAACCGCCCGCGAAAGACTGGAGAGCCTGCTCGACGCTGGCTCATTCCAGGAGATCGGCCAGTTTGCATACAACTCGGCTGCGCGGTCGAATAACGGTTCCAGCCAGGGCTACGGGGATGGTGTGATCACCGGGAAGGGTAAGATCGCCGGCCAGCCGGTATACGTCTTTGCCCAGGATTTCACTGTTAAAGGCGGATCGGTCGGGAAGGTTCACGGCAGGAAGATCGCTGCCATCATGGACCTGGCGATCCAAAATGGCGCTCCCCTCATTGGCCTCAACGACTCTGGAGGAGCGCGCATCCAGGAGGGAGTCAGCTCTCTGGCTGCCTATGGCGAGATTTTCTTCCGCAATGTCCAGGCCTCCGGGGTCATTCCCCAAATATCGATCATCCTGGGACCCTGCGCAGGAGGGGCTGTCTATTCACCTGCAATTACGGATTTCGTATTTATGGTGGATGGCATTTCCCAAATGTTCATCACCGGTCCGGATGTCATCCGGGAAGTCACACAGGAAGAGATCGATTTTGAATCCCTGGGCGGTTCAGAAGTCCATAACGCCCAGAGCGGGGTAGCTCATTTTTCCGCTGCCAGCGAAGCAGAGGTCTTCGAAGGTGTCCGCCAGCTGCTGTCCTACCTGCCAGCTAACAACCTGAGTGCTCCCCCCCACAGTCCCAACCTTGATCCTGCAGATCGCGCCACACCCGAGCTGGAGGAAATTGTCCCAAACCAGGCTGATGAACCCTACGACATCAAAGAGGTGATTTCCTGCCTGGTAGACAGTGGGGAATTCTTCGAGGTCCAGGGACAGTATGCAGCCAACATCGTGGTCGGCTTTTCCCGCTTCAATGGTCGTGTCGCCGGGATTGTTGCCAATCAGCCCGATCATCTGGCCGGTGTGGTCGATATCAACGCCTCGGACAAAGCTGCCCGCTTCATTCGTTTTTGCGACAACTTCCACATACCGCTGGTCACATAGGTGGACACACCCGGATTCCTTCCCGGAATCGAACAGGAACATGAGGGCATCATCCGTCACGGCGCGAAAATGATCTTTGCCTACGCTGAAGCCAGCGTACCCAAGATCACCTTGATCCTCCGCAAAGCGTACGGAGGAGCTTATATCGTGATGGGATCCAAACACCTGGCAGGTGATCAGAATTTTGCCTGGCCGAGTGCAGAGATCGCTGTCATGGGCCCCAAAGGGGCGGTGAAAATCCTCCACAGGAAAGAACTTGCCGAGGCTGAACAGCCAGCTAGGCTCGAGGACGAATTATCCCGGACTTATCGGGAAGAACTGGCTTCTCCATTCCTGGCAGCCGGGGAAGGTTATCTGGATGACATCATAGCCCCTGCTGAAAGCCGGGAGCGGATCATCCAGGCTCTGGAAACATTCTTAGACAAACGGGTCAACCTACCCCAGCGGAAACACGGGAACATCCCCCTCTAAAAAGCGTGACAAAAATGAAAGTACTGATAGCCAATCGGGGCGAAATTGCCATTAGAATCATGCGGACCTGCCGGGAGCTGGGTTTCACTACAGTAGCGGTCTATTCGGATGCAGATCAAAATTCATTGCATACCCGCTACGCAGATGAAGCTATCAATATCGGACCGGCCAGAGCATCGCAAAGTTATCTGAACATCCCGGCTCTGCTGGAAGCTGCCAGGCAGATCAAGGCAGACGCCGTCCATCCAGGGTACGGATTTTTATCTGAAAACCCCCAATTCGGGAGGGCGGTCGAGGATGCCGGGATGACCTTCATCGGTCCGCGACCGGAAACCATGGCCGTATTTGGAGACAAGATCACCGCCCGCAAAGCAGCCCGGGAAGCCGGACTGACCGTGCTGCCTGGTCCTGATCAACCGCTGCCAGAGACCCGGATCGGCCAGCACAGTCCCCCAGAATTATCCTATCCGGTCCTGGTCAAAGCGGCCGCGGGGGGCGGAGGCAAAGGAATTCGATTGGCCCGCAGTGAGCAGGAGCTCCAGGAAGTAGTCAACCTGGCCAGAGAGGAAGCCAAAGCAGCCTTCGGTGATGGAAGCATTTACCTGGAACCGCTGGTCAAAAAAGCCCGCCACATCGAAGTTCAGATCCTGGGCGACGGTAGAGGCCACGTGCTGGCCTTTGGAGAGCGGGAATGCTCGATCCAAAGAAGGCACCAGAACTTAATCGAGGAAGCTCCTGCTCCCACCATTTCAGCTTCGGAGCGGGACTGCATCATTCAAGCTGCCAAAGTGTCACTGAAATGGTGACCGGTGTTGATCTGGTCCGGGAACAGCTGCTGCTTGCTACTACTGGAGCGCTGGGAATCAAACAGGAAGATATCGAACTCAGGGGAGCAGCCATCGAAGCCCGGATTCTGGCTGAAGATCCTGATGTCGACTTCCTGCCAACCTCTGGAGAGATCTCATATCTGAAAGAGCCCGGTGGTCCCGGCATCCGGATTGACAGCTGTCTATACCAGGGCATGAAGGTCAGTGCTGATTACGACTCGCTGGTGGCTAAGATCATTGCCTGGGGTCCTGACCGAAGAACAGCCATCCACCGATTGCGGAGAGGAATCAAAGAATACCAGATTGGCGGCTTGAAAACTGACCTGGCATTCCTGACCAAGATCCTGGAATCACACCCATACCAGGCTGGCAAGATCACTACGACTTTCCTGGATGATTACCGCATTGAGCTGGAGATGCCTGCTGAGTCCACAACCCGGGACGCAGCCATCGCCGCTGCACTGCACATTCACAACCAGCAATCTGAACTGAAAAACCATCAGGCACCGAAAGTTAGCCCATGGAGACAAGCTGCCTGGCGAGAGCAAACTGGACAGCGGGCCTAATCAGAGGCACAAACCGAAAAGGAAACTATGACCAATTACCGCATCAGCATCGCCGATAGAACATATGATGTCAGCATCCATGACAACGAGCTGGAAGTAAACGGCGACCGGGTCAAATACGATGTCGACTCTCTGGACGGAAAAGGGCTGCATATTCTCAGGCAGCCGCTCCGCAATGTCGAGGCTCATGTTGAGTCCAATTCGTCCGGATCCGTTGACATCCAGATTGACGGAAATCACCTCAACGCCCAGGTCGCTGTCGGTTTTCAGCGCTCACAGGTCAATCAAATCCAGAACAACGGCCGGATCCTGTCTCCCATGCCAGGTCTGATTATCGACATCCTGGTAAAAGTTGGGGACTCGGTAAAGCAAGGAGAAACCCTGATCATCCAGGAGGCAATGAAAATGCAGATGAAGCTGCGCTCCCCGCTGGACGGCATCATCACTGCGATTGCAGCCAAACCCGGTGACCAGGTCGAAAAAGGTTTACTGTTGATCTCCATCCAGCCAGCATGAAGAAGAAGTACCAGCAATCCTAGCACTTGCGAGGCTAAAATGAACTACACAGATATTATCCATCCTCAAAATCCAGTCTACAAACGTTACGCCAATATCGCTTTGGCTCTGGGAGCATCCTGGCTGATCGCCCTCGGCGCTCAGGTCAGCCTCCAGATCCCATTCAGCCCCGTTCCGGTAACCGGCCAGACACTGATTGTGCTGTTGTGCGGGTTGATCCTGGGTAAAAAACGGGCCGCTGCCGCTGTGGGAGCCTACCTGCTGCAGGGTGCTGTCGGTTTGCCATTCTTCGCTGGAGGTAAATCTGGGCTGGGAATTTTGCTCGGCCCGACCGGTGGTTATCTCTTCGGATTCCTGGCAGCCGCATATTTGGTCGGAATGCTGTCAGAACTCAGGCACCGACGATCTCCCTTCCAGGCAGGCGTAGCCCTGCTGCTGGGCAACATCACAATTTACCTCTTCGGTCTGGCGTGGCTGGTTCGCTTTACAGGAGAAGCTCAGGTCCTTCAATTGGGCCTTTATCCCTTCCTGGTCGGTGATGCACTTAAGCTCGCCTTGGCGATCGCTATTGCCAGCGGGGGAAGTTGGCTAACTGACCACATAAATAACCACCCAACCCTCCGCTGACCAGATTAGAGGTCAGTGAAATGGCTCTGCAGGAGCAAATCATGGTGAATGAAAACTTACTGAGCAAACATCCAATCGCGATTATCGGACAGGCAGCTGTCTTCGCAAAAGCAGCGGATCTCAAGGAATATTGGGAAAATATTCTCAACAAAATCGACGGTATCACCGAGGTGCCCCCCGACCGCTGGAACACGGAAGATTACTACGACCCGGACCCGAACGCCCAGGATAAGACCTACTGTAAAATGGGAGGGTTCATCCCGGACATCGGTTTTGATCCGCTGGAATTTGGCCTTCCACCCAATCTGCTTGAAGTGACTGATTCCAGCCAGCTCCTAGGCCTGGTCGTCGCCAGAGACGCGATGGAAGATGCGGGGTATGGACAGGATAGAGAATTCAACCGCGAGAACGTGGGGGTTGTCCTGGGAGTAGCAGGCGGCACCAAGCTGATAACTGACCTGACCTCCCGGCTGCAGTACCCAATCTGGCAGCGCGTATTGGAGAGCAGCGGGGTCTCACCGGAAGACACCGAGATCATCATTGATAAGATCAAATTGGCTTATGCGCCCTGGAATGAGAACTCATTTCCAGGATTGCTGGGCAATGTCATTGCCGGCCGGATCGCCAACCGCCTCGACCTGGGAGGCATGAACAGCGTGGTTGACGCGGCCTGCGCAAGCAGCCTGGCCGCTGTTAAAACTGCTGTCAGTGAATTGATTGAAGGCCGGGCAGATATGATGATCAGCGGAGGAGTGGATGCGGATAATTCACCCTTCACCTACTTATGCTTTAGTAAAACCCCAGCATTCTCTCCTTCCCAGCGCATCCGCCCCTTTGATGAAAATTCTGATGGGATGCTGATTGGAGAAGGCTTGGGTATGCTGGTTCTCAAACGGCTGGAAGATGCTGAGCGGGATGGCGATCAGATTTACGCTGTCATTCGAGGCATCGGCAGCTCCAGCGACGGCAGATATAAGAGCATTTACGCTCCCCGTCCTTCTGGACAATCACTGGCAATCGAAAGTGCATATCAGGAAGCCGG
>JARROG010000148.1:5468-13245 GCA_037384185.1 Anaerolineales bacterium
CCACGGTACAGGGACAAAAGCAGGGGATCCAGCAGAATTCAATGGCTTGAAAGCTGTTTTCGGCACACCAAACGGGAATAAACAGAGCATTGCGATCGGCTCGGTCAAATCCCAGATCGGCCACACCAAAGCTGCTGCTGGGGCTGCTGGCATGATTAAAACCGCCCTGGCACTGCACCACAAGGTGCTTCCGCCAACCCTCAACATTACCAAGCCGGCTGAAGCCCTGGATATTGAGAATACCCATTTCTATTTAAATACAGAGACCCGACCCTGGTTCAAGCGCGGAAAGGGAAGTACCAGGAAAGCAGCTGTCAGCGCCTTCGGGTTTGGGGGCACAAATTTCCACATAGTCCTTGAAGAATACGACAGCAAGAAGAAAGCTTTCCAGCGCCTGCACAGCACCCCAAAATCTATCCTGCTCAGTGCGCCGTCTGTTCCCGAGCTCCTGAATACACTGCAGAATGCAGTAGCAGCACTTCAGAGTCCGGATGCAAGCAATGCGTTCCGTGAGCTGGGCCAGGTTTCGCGGTTAGGGCCTCCTGATATGAACCATCCCAGGCTGGGCTTCGTTGCGGAAACTCCCCAGGAAGCCCTGAATTTCCTGGAGATCGCCGTCAGCCTACTCGAGAAAGCGCCAGACAATCCTGGCTGGGAACATCCCCGGGGAATCGTCTACCGCTCGACGGGCATTGAGAAAGACCAAAAAATCGTCGCCCTCTTCCCCGGGCAGGGATCCCAGTATCTCAATATGGTTCAGGATCTGGTGATCAACTTCCCGCCCCTGCTGGAAGCGTTCGAGGAAATGGATGAGCTGTTTATTGCTGAAGGCCAGCTACCGCTCTCCAGCGTGCTTTATCCTATCCCGGTATTCACGGAACCCCAGGCTGAGAGACAGCTGTTGGCTCTCCGCGAGACCGATTACGCTCAGGCAGCAATTGGTGTTGTCAGCTACGGATTGTTCAAGATCCTCCAGGATGCCGGCTTTCATCCTGATCTGGCTGCAGGCCACAGTTTTGGTGAATTGACTGCCCTTTGGACAGGGGGCGCTCTAAGCGATCAGGCTTTCCTGCGCCTGGTCAAAGCCCGCGGGAAAGCCATGCGGCCCCCGGATGATAAGGATTTTGACAGCGGCACCATGGCAGCAGTTCAAGGACCGCTGGAAGAGATTGAAAAGGAAATTGAGGCAATACCCGGGGTCACGATCGCCAACCAGAATTCTCCCTCCCAGGTGGTGCTGGCTGGCCCGAAGCCTGCCATCAGCCAGGCTGAGGATTCCCTGTCCGCCGCCGGTTATAAAGTGACCCAGCTGCCGGTGTCTGCGGCGTTCCATACACCCTTGGTGGAACACGCCTCAAAACCGTTCGCAGACGCTGTAGCCGCTGAGGAATTTCAAGAATTCCGGATCCCTGTCTATTCCAACACAACTGGAAAGATCTATCCGGAAGATCCCAAGAAAATTCACGAGATCCTCTCCAATCATATTCTCAATCCAGTGATCTTCAAAACCCAGATCGAGGAGATCTACCAGGATGGTGGTCGGGTCTTTGTGGAAATCGGACCCCGCCAGGTTCTGGGAAACCTGGTCAAAGATATCCTGGCAGATAAACCCCATACGGTTGTCTCGCTCAATCCCAGCCGGGAGAAATCCAGCGACCAGCAATTCAGGCAAGCTGTTCTCACCCTTCAGGTTATTGGTCTGCCAATTCGAGATATCGATCCCTATCAAACTGCCAGCTAAACTGGACTCAAATCAAGGCATACACAGGAATTTATTATGGCTAAAGCCAGCTGATCACAGCTGTTCTTGATCAACAAGGCAAAGTCCTCAACATGGGGGGTGGGAACGGTACAGCCCAGATGGTCGAGACATTCCAGCGGACACTCGACAACTTTCACGCAATCAGGGAACAGGGCATCCAGGTGCATCAGGAGTTCCTGCAGCAGCAAGCTGCATTTTCTGAACGCTACCTGCAAGCCCTGGAAAGCGGCCAGCCAACCCGCCCATCAACTCAGGAAAAAGCTCCGATCAAAACTCTTGAGAGAGAAGTCACCGAATGGGTCGTTCAGCAGCCGGCAATCGTAGTCGATGATTATCCACCTGTTGAACCGCAAAGTTCTCTTGAGGGTACAATCTCTCCCCCCTCCTCGCCTGATCTGGAAAGACAGTCAGAACAATCCAGCGGTATAAGCAGTGCTGAGCTCGCCGAAGCACTTCTGGAGATTGTCGCTGAAAAAACTGGCTATCCAGCCGAGATGCTGGAATTGAATATGGACCTGGAGGCGGACCTGGGTATCGACTCCATCAAACGCGTGGAGATCCTTGGTGCCCTGGAAGACAGGTATCCAAGCCTGCCGCCGGCTGACACGGAGACCCTCGGCCAGACCAGGAGCTTACAGGAAATTCTTGACTACCTGGACAGCGAGGCAGGGTCACTGAAGAGTGCAACCATCCCAGCACCCAATTCACCGCCAGCGCCTGACGTTTCCACTGCCGACGATCTACAACCGCCGGCAGATTCCGCTGTGAGCGATCAACCTTCTTTCAATACTCTCCGTCAAGCATTGTTGGGGATCGTTGCGGAGAAAACCGGTTATCCCTCCGAAATGCTTGAAATGGACATGGATATGGAAGCCGATTTAGGGATCGATTCCATCAAACGGGTGGAAATCCTTGGAGCCATGGAGGAGCAATTCCCGGAGATTCCCAGCTTGGACACGGATATCCTGGCAGGCCTGAGGACATTGGGACAAATTGTTGAGTTGATGGGCAACGCACCTCCCTCCCCGGCTGTTCCCCTGTCTGACCCGGTAACCTGATCCCGAGCGCCCAATAATCTTGAGCGATGACGGCACAGAATTCACAGCGGAGGCAGCTGCCCGGTTATCAGATCAGGGCTGGAAAGTCGTGGTCTGGTCCTATCCGGAAGGGCTCTACTCAGCCGGCAGGGTTAAACAGTCAGAGGATTTTCCGGTTGTGCGCCAGTCAGAACCCGGCGCAGTGGGTATCCAAGCTGCCCTGGATGATAGCAGATCCACTCACGGCATCCCAGCTGGTTTCATCCACCTCCACCCAACCCGATCGGACAGTGGTGAGCTTTTCTCACCTCTCGAAGAGGATCTCATCAAGCAGGTCTTCTTGATCTGCGGATCTCTCAAAACTGATCTCAATCACTCATCCAACAGCGGTAGAAACCTGCTGCTGATCGTCTTGAGAGGAGAAGGGGATTTGAGTGTCAGTGGAGAGAATGATTTCCAGGAAGGAAGCGGGCTGTCAGGACTGGCAAAGACACTCCGCTGGGAATGGCCGGATGTGTTCTGCAGGTATATCGATCTCAGCCGCGAGCTGGAGATTGAGCCAGCTGCCCGTTCCCTGCTAGCTGAGATTCAAGATCCTGACCGAAGCCTGGTTGAAGTTGGCATCAGCCCGACCAGCCGGCAGACCCTCAAACGGCAATCGTGAATAAAAATATGTCTGAAATAGAATTTTCACCTCCCTCGAACACCACCCACTTCCTGGTCACAGGAGGAGGAAAAGGCATCACTGCCGAGAGTGCCATCGCCCTGGCAGCCGCCTATCAATCCCGATTCACACTGCTGGGTAGATCCGAGCTGCTGCTGGAAGAGCCGGGCTGGTCCACTGGACTGGAAGACCAGAGCGACCTCAAGCGGGCTGCCCTGGAACATTTCAAAACAGAGAGTCGCAAAGTATCTCCCAAACAGATCGATCAGGAGGTGAACCGGGTGCTGTCCAGCCGGGAGATCAAGCAAACGCTGGCCCGCATTCAAGCAGCTGGCGGAACCGCTGAGTATCTCCAGGCAGACATCACCCACCCGGCTGAGCTTGAGAGCAAGCTCAGCGGGCTGATCTCATCGGTCAATGGCCTGCTGCATGGCGCCGGAGCCCTGGCAGATAAATACATTGAGGACAAGACAGAAAGCGACTTCAACCTGGTATACGGTGTGAAAATCGGCGGATTGAAGAATATCCTAAATTTGCTCCCTATAGATCAGCTTGGTTACCTGGTACTGTTCTCCTCTGTAGCAGGATATTACGGCAATCCTGGTCAGGCGGATTACAGCTTGAGCAACGAGATTCTCAATAAACTTGCCTTTCATATCAACAGCAGTCACCCCCACTGTCAGGTGATCGCGATCGATTGGGGCCCCTGGGATGGAGGAATGGTCACACCCCAGCTCAAGCGCATCCTGACCCGTAAAAACATACCATTGATTGCTCCAGAAGAAGGGACCCGGACCCTGGTAGATTTGCTTTCCACACCCCAGGTTACTCCTCAGATTGTAGTGGGAGCTCCCCTGCCCATCCCACCTCACAAGCTGAATCCGGAATTGAGGTCCTATCGAATCAACCGCAGACTTTTATTGGAGAACAACCCATTTCTGGCAGACCATGTGATCGGTGGAAATGCTGTTCTGCCTACCGTTTGCGCTGTCGCCTGGTTCATTAAATCGTGCAGTGATCTCTATCCGGAATTAAAATTCCACGCCGTCAGGGATTACAGGGTCTTCAAAGGCATAATTTTCAACGGATCAGCCCCGGATCATTATCAGATGGATTTGAAGGAAATCGAGAAAAACGGGGAAAGCATCACCATCCAGGGGAAAATTAGCAGCCAACCAGCCGGGGAAAATATCCGCTACCACTATCAGGCAGAAGTTGAACTGAGAAGGTCGATTCCCGATCGCCCGCGGATCAGCGAGATGAATCTCAATCACGATTCATCAGTGAGTGCCGGCTCTCTCTATGAATCTAAAGTGCTCTTCCATGGCCCCAGGTTCCAGGGAGTGAAAAAGATCCTGAATATTTCACCCCAGGGACTGACCACTGAATGTTTCCTTCCCCCTGTTACCGCTGGGGATCTGGGACAATTCCCGGCGGACCAATTCAATCCTCTGCTGGCAGACGTTCACCTGCAAGGTCTGTTGATCTGGGCCCATCACAATCTGGGCGCAGTTGGGCTTCCGCTCCAGATCGCTTCTGGCGTACAGTATGAAATGCCCCCGTTTGGCAGCATCAGCTATGCCACATTGAAGGTACGGTCAACATCAAATCATAAGCTGGTCGCAGATGTGATCAGCCACGATAAAGATGGATTGATTTATTCAGAGGTAACCAGCGCTGAGATCACCCTGACAGATACCCTGTACCAACTATTCCAGGACAACCAGTTGGAGAAAGAGCCGGTATGGATTTAAACATAATTGGAATGGCTCTTTCCCTGCAGTGGACGCCGTCTTTGAAGCAGGTTGAATATGCCCTGACCGGCAAGTATCAGCCCCTGCCTTCCCTGGTGGAACATCCAGGTGAAGTGATCCGGAAAGCGTTGCAGGATATTCCCGAGAAAGGGGATACCGAACTAATTCACATCCACCTGGGTGTAGAAGCTGAGCTTGGCTCTTACGAATCCCTTCTGAATGATGAATTCCACAGCCTGAATAGAGAGGCAGCGCAATCCCCTTTCCTGATCCAGGTCCTTGAACAGGCTGCCGGGTATCTCAATAAAGATCACCACCTTGTGGTGGTGAGTGAAACCGGAATTTCCGGTACGGCAGCGGTAGTGCTTGCAAGTTCTGATTTGCAAATCCCCGGGGTCGTGAACCTCTCTTCCTGGCCTTCCCGGGAAGGAAGCCCGCAGGGATTCGAATATGTCGGCGTCGCCAGACCTCCTGACCCAGCTGATCTGGAAAAATTAGCGCAGCAGCTTGCCCATATAACGAATGACTACTCGGCTGTCCTGGGCAGTTTCAACGCTCCTCGTCGGGAGGGAGAATCCCTCGCAGCCTTGATCCAGACAGCTCTGGCCATAAAAAATAAGATTCTGCCCGCCTGGAATAATACCCAGCTGGCATCAGTATCGCAAAATAGTAGGCCCCGCCTGCAGATCTGCGGCCATTCCAGACCCTGGCTGCCGTCAGGGACGGATTTTAAACGCCAAGCCCTTTTTGCCCAAAAGATACTGAACGAATCCACCTGGAAATTGATCCATCTGGAGGAGATACCCAGGCAGACAGCTATCAAAGCAGTCCGAACCATCCCCAAGCAGGATCCACTGCTCATACCCCTCTCCGGACATGAGCAACAGGATTTTCTCCAACAGCTGGATAATCTGGATACCCTTTTAGAACAGCCTGGTTCATTGAAAACCATTGCCGAGAATGCCTATGCGAAATACTCAAGAAATAAGGGACCGCTGACCTGCTGTCTGCTGGGCAATGACCGCCAATCTCTGAAAAAGGAAATCAGCCATGCCAAAAACGGGCTGGTGAAAGCCCTGGAAACTGGCCAGCCCTGGACCTCTCCTGCTGGCAGCTATTTTACACCCCATCCCCTCGGTGAATATCCGGTCGCTTTTGTCTATCCCGGGGCGTTCAACTCTTACCCGGGCATGGCCAGGGAGCTGTTCTTCGCATTTCCTGGACTTCAAGATGCGGTTCAGAAGGTCATTCCTGATCTGCGCCACTCCCTGGCAGAGGAATTCCTGTACTTAGGCGGACCGGATCGGGACCCAAACCTTTCCGACGAACAGCAGCAAGCTGCCTTCTACGATCATCCAGATAAGCTGATCGAGTCAGGGATCAGTCTTTCCGTTCTTTATACCCTGCTGCTGAGAGAAGTATTCCAGCTTCGCCCCCAGGCTGCCCTGGGATACAGTCTCGGAGAAGCCAGCATGCTGTGGGCGAACCAGGTCTGGCAGAATGCCCAGGACAGTTCTCAAAAATGGCGGCAGTCGCGCTTATTCAAGGATCAGTTAGCAGGAGAGATGCTGGCTGTCGAAAATTATTTTAAACAAGCCCTACCCCCTGATTTCTGGACCTCTTACATCCTGAAAGCAGCCGTCGAGGATGTCGAGGCAGCCTGTCAGCAGGAAGCAACAGCCTTCCTTACCATCCAGAATACAGCTGACGAGGTGGTCATCGCAGGAATACGGGATGCCTGTCAGCGAGTTATTGACCGTCTGGAATGTCGAGCACTGCCCATGCCTTTCAAGGCCGCAATTCACAACCCGGCACTGGCTTCCAGTTATGATGATTTTCTCAACCTCTACCGAAATCCGACCATCAGGAATCCTGATATCCGTTTTTATTCCGCCGCGGAATACCAGGAGCTGGAGCTTACAGAAGAAAACCTTTCTCGAAAAATGACTGAGATGACCATCCACAGGTTGGATTTTCCCCGATTGGTCAATCGAGTTCACGATGATGGAGCCCGGATTTTCATCGAAGTAGGGCCGCAGAAGACCTGTTCCCGCTGGATCGGAACGATCTTAGCGGGAAAACCTCATGCCGCTATCCCTATCAATAAAAAATACCAGTCAGACATTGTGGGAATCCTGAAAGTACTCAGCCTGCTGGTCAGCCACGGAGTTCAGCTCGACTTGGATGCGCTTTATCAGCGGAGACTTCCAACTCCAGCCAGCGCTTCCACTGATTATTCTCGGAAATCCACCGTAAGGAACACCGTTGATAAAGCACAAGTTCCTCTCAGTAAAACCTCCCAATCTCCAGGTTCGCTGAATGCTGCCTATTTCGAGCATCTGGACCGCCTCTCTGAAGGTATCGTCCGCAGCCATCAAAGTTATCTAAAAGAACAGCGTGTGATCAGCGAAAACCTGCTCAAGATTGCATCGCTTCAACAGGGGTTCCCATCCCAAATTACCCTCCGAGATCCAGACCGCCAGGCGCTTTTTTCCCGGCAGCAAATCCAAGCCTTCACCACTGGCAATCCCGAGGTCTGTTTTGGGGATCTGTTCCAGGG
>JARROG010000149.1:0-4947 GCA_037384185.1 Anaerolineales bacterium
GGTGAAACCCGCCGGGGACGTCCCAGCGTTTGGAAGATCTGGGGAAAAGCCCAGGCGATCAACACCGGGGATGCCATGTTCGCCCTGGCGAACATCTCCATCTTGAATCTAGCGGACAGTGTCTCGACCAAAGCGGCCCTCCAGGCAGGAGCGCTCTTTCACGCCACCTGCTTGCGCCTCACCCAGGGCCAGCACCTGGACATCTCCTTTGAAAACAGGGATGAAGTCGAATTGGACACCTACTGGAAGATGGTAGGAGGAAAAACAGCAGCTCTGCTGGCGTTCTGCTTGCAGGTAGGCGCCCTAGCAGCTGGGGCTGATCTTGAGATCCAGGCTCATTACCGGGATTTTGGCCACTATCTCGGGATGGCATTCCAGGTCCAGGATGACATCCTTGGAATTTGGGGAGTAGAAGAACAAACCGGTAAATCTATCACCGATGACCTGGTCACCCGCAAGAAGACTCTTCCTGTCATCTACGGCCTGGCTCAGAAAAAAACCTTTTATCAGATCTGGACAGAACAAGATATCACGGCTGAGAACGCCGTTCAGCTGGCTGAGATCCTCCAGGCTGAAGGGGGTCGTGCCTATGCGCAAAGCGCTGCTGACCGGCTGACTGATCTTGCCCTCGCTGCCCTCCAGCAAGCCCAACCAGCGGATCAGGCTGGGGAAATTCTGAGAACATTGGCTCAAAATTTGCTCCAAAGGTCCAATTAATCCCTCAAAAGTCCCATTTCTCAGGGGGTTTTTTGGCTGTGAACTGTCCCAATTGACAATCTCCAGGTAACACTTTCCATGCTCTGCCCTTCTGGTATAATTGCCCAAGTCGATTGAGAAAAAATGAAGAATAAAGAGAAATCTTATGGCCAATGAAACCAAAAGAATTTGCCCAACTTGCGGGACCCGGGTCAAAGAAGACGCCGAGCGCTGCCTGGTTTGCGGCAGCAGTCTGTCAGGCACCAAATCCGATGCCCAGGTTGTCAGCGGGGGCCGCATGCCTGAGATCACCATGGGGCTGCCAGCAGCCATCGGTCTGGTCGTCCTCTTTCTGGCCATTGGCGCTGCCATGGTCTACCTGGCCCTCCGCCAGACCGGTGCGATGACCAACACCACGGTCACACCGACCTTGACCCAAACACTCACCAGCACTCCTACAACCACACCGGAACCCCCTACCCTGACCCCGTCTCCGATGCCCAGCCTGACACCGTTCACATATGTCGTCTCCGCCAATGACTCCTGTCTGGCGATTGCCGCCCGATTTGAGGTTTCGATCAAATCCATCGTGCTGGCGAATAATATTCCGGCATCCTGTGATACCCTTTTTGAAGGTCAGGAACTGAAAATCCCTCAGCCCACACCCACAGCGACCTTGTTCCCGACGGCGACACTGAGCGGCATTGAAGCCACCCAGGCAGCCTGTGATAAAGTCAGCTACGAAGTGGGTGAGGGCGACACCCTCAGCAGCATCTCACTCAACTACAACGTTCCCGAATCAGCAATCAAATCATACAACGGAATGGTCAGCAACACCGTGTATGAAGGACTCACCCTGATCATCCCGCTCTGCGAGCGCGCTGCTACTCCAGGGCCCTCCCCCACACCGACGCCCCCGCCACCATATCCAGCCCCGAATCTGCTGCTGCCGCCCGACGGTGGAGTGTTCTCGCTAAGCGACAATCAGGTCACTCTGCAGTGGTCTTCTGTAGGGCTGATCAACGCCAACGAGGCGTACAAAATCACGGTCATGGACCTGACGGAAGGAACTGGACGGAAGCTGGTCGAATACGTGACTGACACTAAATACATCGTCCCTGGATCATTCCGGGCCAACGACAACTCACCGCATATCTACCGCTGGTCCATCAGCACTGTGCGCCAGGTCGATATAGACGAGAACGGCACTGCGATCTGGGAGGAAGCCGGAGCAGTCAGTGATATGCGGGTGTTCACCTGGACCGGCCAGGCTGCGGCGCAGTCAACACCCACCCCCTGATAATTTCACTAACGAGAAAGCCCGGATTGATATCCGGGCTTTTTTTATTATCTGAAGCCGGCAGAGATCCCTATCCTGAACAGCTCAGCTTGCTCACTGACAATGGATTGAGTTATTTTGTCAGTACATCATCTGATTGATCTCTTCCAGTGATTCCGGGCTGGGTCGGAGCTGTTCCGGTTTTAAACGATTAAGTGCCGTTTCCGGAAGATTGTAGATATCGAAGAGCGATTCCTGTTTGGGGTTGATATAGATCAGCCCGGTGACAAGCTCGTTCTTTTCATTTGCCTGTTCGAGCATATCCATAGCCCTCGCCCTATCCGTCGGCTCATAATCCTGGCTGAGCTTTTTCAGAATGATATGAGTGCCGTCATATAAGGGCACTTCCAGGGACTCACCCTGGGCATACTGCACTTTGATAGCCCTTACAGGAGGAACAAAAGACAGTTCGTGTAATGCAACCTCGTGGGATTTACCCCAGGTATAAGAGTGAAAGGCATCATCCTGGTTGTTGAAGGTAACACAGGGGCTGATCACATCAATCACGGCGATTCCCTTATGGTGCAGCCCTGCCATGATCAATGCTTTTAACTGCTGGGGATCACCGGAGAAGGACCGGGCTACGAAGGACGCCCGACCAGCAATTGCTTCCCAAACGATATCAATGGGAACATAACTGTTCTGACCCTGTTTCTTCAGGGCCAAACCCTCTTCAGCCGTAGCGGAAAACTGACCTTTGGTCAGGCCGTAAACTCCGTTATTGGCCACAATATAGAGCATAGGCAAATTACGGCGTGTGACATGCTTAAACTGACCCATACCGATGCTAGCTGTATCACCATCCCCGCTGACACCTATACCAATCAAGGATGTGTCAGCGAATAATGCCCCAGTTGCCAGGGAAGGCATACGGCCGTGCAGCCCGTTGAAGCCAAAAGACCGCTCCATGAAATAGGTCGGTGCCTTGCTCGAGCACCCGATACCGCTCAGTTTGACCACACTTTCCGGCGGTATATTGAGTTCATAGCAGGCGGCGATGACTTGAGCGACGATAGCGTTGTGGCCGCAGCCCAGGCAGAGGGTAGATGGCCGCCCCTTATAATCGCCCTTTGATAAACCAATTTCATTTACTTTTCCAGCCATTAATGGTTTTCCTCCTGCAGGATCTGCTCAGCGATCCACTCTGCGGTAATTGGCAGGCCATCGATGTGAGTCAGCGAGACCAAATCGGTGGCTTTTTCAGGCAGCTCCAGGGACAGGATGCCGTGCATCTGGCCGTCCCGGTTGTTGTCAAGGATATAAATCCTGTCATGCTTGCGGATAAAATCCAAAACTTCCTCTGCGGGGGGTAGAGCTCGCAGGCGGAGGTAATCCAGCTTGATTCCATCCTCTTTGAGGTAGTCCAAGGCCTCCCTGACCGCCGCATCAGTGGAACCAATAGCAATCAGGGCATTTTTCGCCCCGCGCTTTTTGAGGATCACTGGTTTGGGAAGGTCCGGGCGGGAGGAATTGATTTTGTTCTTAATCCGGTTCAAATTGTTTACCCAGTCCGCGGGCCGCTCACTGTAATTGGCATACTCATCATGGCCCGTACCGCGAGCAAAATAAGCTGCTTGAGGATGGCGATTGCCCGGAACTGTGCGGTAGGGAATGTAATCCCCATCCAGGTCGCGGTACCTACCCCACTCCTCCTTGATCTTCTCAAGATCCTCTTCCCAGAGTACTTTTCCCCGCTCAATCGGCTGGTCTGGATATTGGAAGGGTTCAGCCATCCACTGGTTCTTTCCCAAATCGAGATCAGAAAGCACAAAGACCGCTGTTTGGTATTTTTCTGCCAGATCCAGCGCCCTCCAGCCAAATTCAAAACATTCTCCGACTGTACCAGGAATCAGCAGGATGTGCTCTGTATCACCCTGTCCCAGACGGTAGGTGGTGTTGATATCCCCCTGGGCCGTCCGGGTCGGAAGGCCAGTGCTGGGACCCACGCGTTGAATGACCCAGACCACAACAGGGATTTCTGCAAAATAAGCCAGGCTGGCATATTCATTCATCAAGCTCAACCCTGGCCCGGAGGTCGATGTCATCGCCCGCAGTCCACCCCAGCCGGCTCCCACTACCATGCCGATAGCAGCCAGTTCATCCTCCGCCTGGATGATCACATATGTGCGCTTCCCCGTTTCCGGGTCCACCCGGAGCTTGGGAGCATATTCCAGCATTGTTTCGGGCAGGCTTGTCGCAGGTGTGATCGGGTACCAGGAAACAAAATGCACTCCCCCGTAGATGCTCCCCAGTGCCCCGGCTGTGTTCCCGTCCACCAGAATGAAATCTTTGGTGAGCTCCCTGGGCTCAATTCGCCAGGGCAGGTCCAGATCCAGGTTCTCATCTGCCCATTGATGTGCCAGCTGGATGACTTTCAGGTTGAATTCTACAGGATTAGCCTTGCCTTTAAAATGGAATTCCAGAGCCTCTTTGATGGGCTCCATTTCAATTCCTAGCAAGTTGGTTAGCACTCCAACGTAGACCATATTGGCCACAAACTTCCGCAGGTCTTTATGAGGCTTTGCCTCGCGGACGATCTTCTTTGATGCCGCCCGCATGACGATGAACATCGACGCGTTCAAGACCGCGGTGGATGTGATCTACTTCAACAACTCCTCCGGGTCGGACCGGTTCCTGTGCGCCCCAATCCAGGCTGCCGAGTGCTTCGAGAACGGAGAATGCGGAATCGATGTGCCGTGGAACCTCAACATCCCGGGAATCATCGAGGTCGATCTCGCAGCGATGCGGCTTAGCACGACCGCGGCGTCAGGCGAGAACCGGTCGACTCCAATCGAGCACGTGACCCGTCGGGACGGCGCCATCGTCCTCCAGGGATTCGAGATGGGGCGGGCGTTCAGCTGGGTGATCTCCGAGGACACCGGCCACGTCACGGCCGCCATCGCGTCCGAGGG
>JARROG010000150.1:0-16081 GCA_037384185.1 Anaerolineales bacterium
TACCATTCGGAAAATGGTCCCACCTGTATTACCGACCGCTAGCGATCTACTTCCAGCAGGTCAGGAAGAAAGCCCTTGAGATCAGTCAGAATACTAAGGAGGCGCTCAGCCCAGCAAACTAATCCAACAAGTATCCAGTTTATTGGATGGAAACGGGATATCAAAATGACCGAGGGCTGTTCGTTGAAAGACTTATGGCCAATATCAGATCAAGCATTGAACATAGCCCAATCAGCGAGGTCATGCATCTACGAAAAGGAGGTGAGCAGGAAGTTACTCAAGCGAGAAAACTGAGCAAGAGAGAATTTACTGGATGGAGGGCATTTTTTAAAGTCTGGAATCTTAAAGCTGGGTAAGAGAACTCCTGAGAACAGCCTGGCCATCCACTTTGACGGAAAATCCTCCAGGAGCTTATAAAAAAAGCTGCTGCTGGCTTCCCCTTCTTGATTCAGCTCTCTGAGGAAAAATTACGCCGCTGATCAGCAGAATCGCTTATGTGACAGGCTACTAGATTTGAGAATTGAGTACATAAGATATATTAGCGAAACATTAACATAGGAGAAAGTGAAATGAGTAAAATGGCTGTTGTATGCAACGGAGATACACCTGCAAATATTATGCCGACCTTGATTATGTCCTCCTCAGGTCTTGCGGTGGACAATGAAGTCGTCATCTTTTTCTGCCCGGCAGGAGCCAGGTGGCTGTTAAAAGGTGAGCTTGAAAAACTGGGCACACCCAAAGGTCTTCCGGATCCCATCAAACTATTCAATGACATCATGGATCTCGGTGCAGAGGTTATCCTCTGTGAGTTGGCCTTGGAGAATAAAGGAATTGATCCAAAGGACCTGCGTGATGATCGTATAAAGATCACAAAAGCGCCGCCGTTCCTGATGAAAGTCGAAGACGCCAACATCACCTTGTGTTTCTAATTCCACCCCATATTTTAGGCGAACAAGAATTCAGGCAGATTTAATACAAAAATAGGCCGCGATCAATGCGGCCTATTTCCTTTAAATATCCTGAATGGCATAGGGGATATCCCCCCGCCTTCCCAGAGATATCAAATCTTGATTGGAGGGATCGTGTACGAAACTCCAGAAGGCGTCCGAGGGACGGTTGGAGTTATCCAATCGCTTGCGGATCATATAGATCGTCCTCACTAAATTCACGCCGCTGATGGGAACGGCAACTACATTGCCGCGCTCCATCACGCAAGAGGCTGCCAGTTTAGATGTGAATGAGATCCCATATCCGGCAGCCACAGTATGAACGATAGCTTCTGCATTTCCAATTTCCATGAATACGTTGAGATCCTCAAGGCTGATATCGCATTTTGCCAATTCAGAGAGAACCACCTTCCTTGTCCCCGATGTGTTCTCCCGCATGATGACCGGCTCACCCACCAGATCCTCGGGATTGATGATCTCTCTGGCTGCGAAACGATGGTTGCGGGGAACAATGAAGACGATCGAGTCCTTAAAGAATTCCTGGAGTTCAATATCTCTTCCAGGTATCTCATAGCTGACCACCCCAAGGCTGGCGTCCCGCTCTAGAAGATTGGGGATCACGGATGTCGGTGTACAGCGCAACAGCTGAGTTCGGATATTCGGATGGCGGATGGAAAATCTGGCAGCCAGTTGGGGAAGGACATATTTCCCAGCAGTAGTGCTGCAGGCGATTCTCAGTTCACCTGCAAGGCCTTTTTTCAGAGATTCCATCATTTCCTGCAGTTCGATAGAATCCCTGAGCATACGCTTTGCCCAGGGCAGGAGCAGCCGACCTGCATCAGTCAATTTTATGGCTGAACCCTGGCGTTCGAACAACGTCACACCTAATTCCTGCTCAAGGGTTTTTATATGATGACTTACCGTTGGCTGAGAAAGATGCAGCACCCGAGCAGCTTCCGAAAAGTTCAAATATTGGGCTGCATGAAGGAAAGTCTCGATTCGCAATAAGTCGACCATATTCATCCTGCCAGTCACAAATTTTTTACACTACTATCTTACCACAGTAGAAGACAGGCCCGCAGCAGGCTTAATGGGAAACGCGCTCAGTCAAGCGCTGAAGCCAGTTGATCAATTCTCAATAAATTGATCCAGGGAAAAGCGTATTCTAGCATCGGATACCCTGCGTCGACCCAGCCGCCGTGATCACCGAAATTCCAAACCAAAATAAGATCCCAGACAGCGATGGGTACAATCCGTCCTGTCCAGCAAAATTCTATTTATTGCTCCTGAGGAATCATTTTTAAGTGGACGATTACCTCAGCGGGAATCCTTCCGCTCCCATACAGAGTAAATAACGCTGCTTGATTACCGGTTGGGGATGAGTTAGACGCAAACCAAATCCGGATTTTGAGCAGATCAAGTTGGGTCCAGAACGCAGAGATTGAATGGATTATCCTGGCAGATCTCCAGGAGCAAGTTATCCTCAAATGTTAGCCCTTTCAACGCACGCAACAGGCATTTTAGACTTCAGATCGGCTCGCTTTCCGAGCGGATTTTATGATTAGCTGAAACTTGGAATGACGACCAGTTTGGATCACATAAGTGCTTTTTATCACAAGTATAAGAAGAAGCTATTATAAAAACGATTATCTATACTTATTTATAATTATATTTGATGTTAACATATCGGGGTTAAGGACTTTATTAGCGGTGTTGTTTACCGGTTTAACTTGGGCAGAACCGCTAAATTTGGTTTTTCCCTGTTTTGGAGGTAGACTTGAGACCATTTGCACGCATACTTCTCCTCAGCGGATTGCTGGCTGTCGCTCTTTTCGCTTTCCCCCACCTAACCTCAGCCCAGGGCGGTGACAACCCGACCGTGGACAATGAAGTCTGTTTATCCTGCCACACGACTCCTGATATGTACAAAGAACTGCCCTCGGGAGACGTCCTGTATCTGACGATCGATGAAAATCGCTACTTGGATACCGAACACGGTCAGATCGGTTATCAGTGCGTCCAATGCCATACAGACATCACGGGTTTTCCCCACCCGGAACTCCAAGTCGAGACCTCCAGGGATTATTCACTGGAAATGTACCAGCTCTGCGGTACCTGTCACGAACAGATGTATGATCAAACTCTGGACAGCACCCATCAAAAAGCCCTGGCTGGCGGGAATAAGAACGCAGCTGTCTGCACAGATTGCCATGATCCTCATTACATGACCACTCCAGGAGAACCTCGATCCAATGTGGCAACCATGTGTCAGGAATGCCATTCAGAAATTTACAACGAATACGCGGAAAGCGTCCATGGAGGAGCCCTGCTCAACGAAGGCGACCCCAATGTGCCAACCTGCATCGACTGCCACGGCGTTCACAACGTCTCCGGGCCATCGAACGTTAGCAACTTCCACCTGTTCTCACCACTGCTTTGTGCGGAATGCCATGCCGATGAGGACCTGATGGACCAGTACGGGATCAGCACCGATGTCTTCGATACCTACATCTCTGACTTTCACGGCACAACTGTACTCATGTTTGAAAAGACAACTCCTGATCAGGAAACCAATAAACCAGTTTGTGTTGACTGCCACGGAGTTCACAACATGAAGCAGGTCGACGATCCAGAAAGCCAGGTCATGAAAGAGAACTTGTTAACGACCTGCCAGAAATGCCATCCTGACGCAACCAGCAATTTTCCTGATTCCTGGCTGAATCACTATCCGCCAAGTCCGGAAAAATACCCGCTGGTTTACTATGTCAACATGTTTTACAAGATCATCATCCCGGTGACCATTGGCGGTATGCTGGTCTTCATCGCTTCGGATATCCGGAAGAAATTTTCCTCGAAATCGGAGGACCGGAATGACTAAAGAACGCCACTATCAACGTTTTACCCTATCAGACCGCATTGAACACTGGACCCAGATGGCGGCTTTCGCCACGCTGGCAATCACAGGATTGATCCAGAAATTTGCTGAAGCGAGAATTTCCCAAACGATAGTCGGATTGTTGGGGGGCATTGAGACCACTCGCATCATTCACCGCAGCGCAACCGTCGTCTTGATGCTGGGCGTGATCTATCATATCGGAACCGCGGGATATAAGCTGTTCGTGTTGAAATCCCGCCCGAGGAGGCTGCCCAGCCTGAAAGATATCACGAACGCCTGGGAGATCTTCCTTTTCAATCTCGGGTTGAAGGAGGGCAAGCCGCAGCAGGGACGTTTCACATTTGATGAAAAATTCGAATACTGGGCCTTTGTCTGGGGAACTTTAGTGATGGGCTTATCCGGATTCATCCTCTGGAATCCACTGGCTGCCTCCCGCTTTCTACCCGGTGAGATCATCCCTGCGGCCAAAGCCGCTCACGGAGGGGAAGCGCTCCTGGCGGTTCTGGCCATCATTGTCTGGCATTTCTATAATGTCCACATCAAGCATCTCAATAAATCCATGTTCACCGGGAAACTCTCCGAAGAGGAAATGCTTGAGGAGCACCCACTGGAACTGGCTGATATCAAAGCCGGTCTCACCAAGGTAACTCTCTCGGAAGAAGAGATTGATCAGCGTAAACGCGTGTTCTTCCCTGTCTATGGTGTGGTGGCCGCAGTCATGCTTGTGGGAGTTTACCTGTTCATCGGCATTGAGGACACCGCCGCCATCACCACTGTCCCAGATCCGGAACAGGCGGCCGTTTATGTGCCACTGACACCAACCCCCTTTCCGACCCCTCAACCTACAGCGACTGCTCCGGAAACTGAGGAGCTGGCAGCCACCTGGAATGGTGGAGTTGGAACTCTTTTCCAGGAAAATTGCAGTCAATGCCACGGAGAAATGGCGCTGGGAGGGTTGAATGTGCTTTCCCTGAACAGTCTTCTGGAGGGAGGAAATTCAGGCCAGGTGATCATACCCGGCGATGCTGACAATAGTCCCCTGGTCATCCTGCAGTCCGCAGGCGGACATCCGGGTCAGTTCTCAACGATCAGCTGGCCGGAAAGGTTGACATCCCAGCGGTAGGAAACCACCCCGATCACCACAAAGGTCAAAGCTGTCGCCAGTAGGAAATAATTTTTCCGCCAGGACGCTTTCAACAGGATGATGCAGGGGATCAGCGCTCCCAGCAGAAATTCTCCGAACCAGAAATTGAGAGCCAGCGGTCCCGATAACATCAGTTGAAGCCCTTCGGTTTGGCCTGGTTCGTAGGTATAGGTCATTGAGAAGATGTACCAGAAGCGAACATAGATGTAGGCGACCAGTGCCCAGCCAATGAAAACCGCTACCTTATCGATGATGGCATTGTCAACATTTGCTTTCCTGCTTAAGCGAGCAGCCAGGATGGAAACCAGCAGGGTGAGAGAAACCCCACCAACAATAGCTGAGAACATGAACAGGAATGACAAACTCGGTGAATACCAGATCGGGCGCGCCTGGAGGACTCCGTAAGTTGCTCCCAGAGATGACTGATGGAGCATGGAGAAGATCAAACCGGCGATTGCCAGGACAGGAGCGAAGTGATGCAGGTTGGCCAACTTCTCTGATAGTTTCGGCCAGCGCTCATTAAACCATTCCCAGCGGGAAAGGATAGGAAGCATCTCCAGAGACAACACACTGAAGTACAGCCCCACGCACATGGTTACTTCCCAGAGAACTGAATGTGGGTTCCAGAATACAAACCCATGCCAGAAGCGGTCCGGCCTGCCAATATCCATCAACAGGCACATCATAGCCATACTGTAGCCGACAAACCCTATGAAGGTCGCAGTCCGGGCAAGCGGGTAATATTTTTTCAAACCCACAATATACACTACAGCGCACAGGGAAAATGCGCCAGCACTCAGGGCAATGGAAGACAGATCGATTGTAATCCACAGACCCCAGGGCACCAGATCGGTCAGGTTCGTCAAAACCAGACCTTTTTGGAATACTCGTAAAGCAGCCAGCAAGCCGACCAACACCAGCAATCCCAAGACAACGATCCAGGCCCAAAAAGGAGTGAACTTCTTAGTGATCGATTTCGATTCAATATTTGTCACGATGCTACCTCCTCTTCTCCATTGGGGTAGATATAGAACACCCGCGGTTCCGTTCCTAAATTCTCCTGCAAGCGGTGGACTACTCTGGTTGAGATCAGTTTCGATACTGCCGACTCTGGATCTTTGAGATCTCCAAACGTCCGAGCTCCAACTGGGCAGCCGACCACGCAGGCGGGCGTCGCCTGGGGATCCACTCCCGGAGTCAATCCAGCTGCCAAACCACGGTCGATCCGGTGATAGCAGAAGGAACATTTTTCAACCACACCTCTGGCGCGCCGCTCCACTTCTGGCAGCCCCCATTCTGGCACGAGGGGATTCTCATCCGTAAACTTTTCCCAGTTGAAGGAACGCGCTCCGTAGGGGCAAGCAGCCTCACAATAACGGCAGCCGATGCAGCGGTCATAATCCATCATCACGATCCCGTCTGGACGATAGTAACTTGCTTTCACCGGACAGGCAGATACACAGGGTGCCTCCTTACAGTGCATGCAGGGCTGAGGAAGATAGTAGGTATTCTCTTCATTTCCCCAGGCTGTCACCCGGTTCCATTCAATGTCCGGGGGAACATCATTATGAGCCTGACAAACTTTAGTGCAATATCCACAGCCGGTGCATTTTTCCAGATCGATCACCATCGCCCACTGGCGGGGGCCAGATTCCGAACTGGAAGCCCGGGTCTTTCGGGCAACTTTCAACCCGGCCATTGCCACTCCGCTGCCAACCAGCAGCTGGATAAATTTCCTGCGGTCAAAAGGAGTCTCATTCGTCATTGTTCATCATCTCCTTTTTCATCTTTGGATCGAGAAACCTGGAAGCTGAAATCGAATTTCTGATACCATTCCTGGATCCAGGGAGCGATCAGCAAACCGCCAACCATACCCACTAACCCTGAGATCAAGGCAAAGGTGATCGGATTTACTGGATCAGGCTCGACATTAATCCCCTGTGCCTGTACTTCCGGATCTACCTCGGAATCATCAAAACCTTCCAATCCTGATTCTGCGTGGACATCCATCGGATCGTGCATCTGGTAACTGTGGCATTCATTGCAAGCATCGAGTTTCGGTCGGAAACTGTGGTCTTTTGCTGAGTGACCTTCCGTGCCATCCATCGGTTCAGACCCTTCTGAGACAGTCTCCAGATGGCAGTCCACACAGGTCAGATTCTGTTCACTATGGACCGAGTGGGCAAAATTGGAGGCTCGTTCTCGATGGCAGCTGGCACACAGACTGGATGCATCCGCTACCTTGAGATCTGTAGAGTGCTGACCATGGCAGTCCACACAATCCAGCCCAGATTTCCTGTGAACGCTGAGCTGCCACTCGATCACAGTCTGGCTGTGGCACTTCTCACAAAGGGTGGCAGAACGATTGCTGGGCATGGGATCAATGGGATGATTCTCAGAGATCGGTTCATGGCAGGCCAGACAGGTGATGCCATCTTCCTCCCAGGTGTTTGTATCTGGATCATACCCAGTGGTATGGCATAACAAGCATTCTCGAGGTTTACTCTGGCCATTCCATTCAGATTGAAAAACCGGATCATCCGTAGCGTGTCCGTGAGCGCTATTCTCCCAAGCAACATGGATAGCCGGATGGCAAGCCTGGCATTTATCTTCCAGGTTCTCAATCATCGGGGGATCCCCATCCTGCCTTGGCGGGCTAGCCGCCACTCCCACATAGGTTATCAGGCCAAAGATCAAGGCCATTCCCAACCCAATCACTACTCGGAACATATTTTTATTTATTTTCATATCTCCCTCGATTCAACTACTCTTATGGATCGGTATCGGTGCATTCCGGAAAACCGGACAATTCAAACAATCCTCTCTCAGCAAATCGTTCTTATCCCGAAAAACCTGCCAACATGGCAGATAACTATCCTTGTAAGCCGGGCACTGCGAGCGTTTTTCGGGCGGACAATCCTTGAACACCCAGCATTTCATCAGTGGAATTACTCCCACTCGACTCTCCTCCCGTCTGGTATCCAGAGCTTCCTGTTTCCAGCGAGAATCAATCCGGGAGAGGATAGATACGATCAACACAGTGACCAGCACCGGGATGCCGAATCTAGCCAGCCCCCAAATTACAGTCAAAAGGAAACCCAAAGAAGAATCCATCCTGCCTGTTTACCTCGTTTCTGGATATTTCTGATTGACCAAATAACTCACTCCGAGAATTAGTGTCAGAGGTAAAGCAATCCTGAAAAGGAACATCGACAAACCATTTATTTGTGAATATTTTCACCATTTAAAATGGCTGCTAAATGGGTGCTTGTGACCATATTCACATGGGTCATTTACCCTATAACCCCCATTAAAAGCAAAACCCGGGCTGAGCCCGGGCTGAGATGGCGTCTGCCGCCATATGCTATTCAAACCACGCTTCATGGATCAGATTTCGATATATCCCTTCTTGATTGCGTATTTCACCAGCTCTGTCCGGTTGTGCAGGTTGAGCTTTTCCATGATGTTTTCCCGGTGCCGGGCTACTGTGTTCGGGCTGATGTTCAATTGCTCAGCGATCTCCTGATTGCTGATGCCCTCACCCAATAGAGTCAGGACTTCTTTTTGACGCGGGGTCAGATCCTCGGATGATTTTTCATACTCTTCATCCTGGTCTTGAATATAGTCCCGGACGAGCAGCTTCGCCAGAGATGGGTACAGGTAAACATCTCCCGACCGGACGATCATGATAGCTTTCAGCAGTTCCTCTGGAGCAGCTTTCTTTGGGACATATCCGCTAGCACCAGCATCCAGCATTTTGAAGAAGTATTCCTTATCCTCGTGAATTGTCAGGGCGATCACGGAGATATCGGGCCACAGCCGTTTGATTTCCCGGGTGGCCTGGATTCCCGAGAGGTCCGGAAGGCTGATATCCATTAATATCACATCCGGTTTAAGTTTGGAAATCTCGCTTAATGCCTCACTGGCAGAGCCGGCTTCGCCAACAATCTCCAGCTCCTCAACACCTTCCAGCAGCATTCGAAGTCCATAACGAATGACAGAATGGTCATCAACCAGATAGATTTTGGTTTTCATTTTTATCCTTGACTTTCTTAATTTCTGTACCTGGAATGGTTACCTGAACCAGAGTCCCTTCCCCTGGTGCAGTGAGGAGAGAGAACTCGCCACCACATAGAATCGTCCGTTCCTGCATTCCCATCAGCCCCCAGGTGGGCCCACTCATCATCTGGATCTGATTCGGGTTGAACCCGATCCCATCATCTTCCACCTCAAGCCGGACATCTCCGTTCTTTCTATATCCCAGCCGGATCCAAACATTCTTAGCCTGGGCATGTTTAATGATATTGGTCACCGCTTCCTGAGCCACTCGAAACAGGGCCGTACTGATGCTGGGAGGCAGGTTGGCTGATTCATGGGGAACTTCTAAGGATATATCGAAATCAACCCGCTGCAGGATATCGCCCACATACCAACGCAGTGCTGATCGCAGTCCGAGTTCATCAAGATGGGAGGGTCGCAGGTCAGAGATGAAAATGCGCAATTCGTCCAGCGACTTGACGGCTAGAGACTCCAAATTCTTGAGATTTTCAATTTCCTCTCCTGCTTCCTCAGGAAGCTTCGATGAGATACCCCGGATCCCCATCCCCAGGGCTGTCAAAGCTTGACCCGTAGCATCGTGCAGCTCCCGAGCAATGCGCTTCCGTTCAGCCTCCTGGGCATCAACGACCTTCCGCAGCAGTTCCCCCCGCATTGTTTCCCGCCGTTGAGCTTCCTTTAGACGTGACTCTTGAAGCATATCCAGCTGGTTCTGCCGCTCAACCTCGAAGGAACGCAGGAACCGGGTCACAAAGATTGAAATGGCCAGCGCCGCGGCTGCCCGCAGTAATTGGACCGGGAATTGGAAAACCCGCTGGAAGAGCTCCTGATTGACCACCTGCGAGAGAGCCAGAGAGCTTTCATGGACGAATATTTGTCCCAGGATCCCGTACCAAATGAACGAGATAGCCGCCCACATACTATCCCGGCCGAATTGACTCATACCTGCTTTTCGGAATACATGCTGCTGAAAGATCAACCCGACAGCAGCCAGAACCGCAGCCGGGATGGCGACATCGCTAAGGCCGTAAGTACCCCGGAAGCTAAGCAGACCGACCCCCCAGACAGCGACCAAAATGATCGGACCGATCATGGCCAAACGTCGGATTCTCTCATTTGACGCCATCGTCAAGGCGCCAAAGGTTGACAAGGATAAAAATGAGAAGGCCAGCAATCCAATCCGGAAGGCCGGCCAGAGCAGATTGCCTACAGGCTGAAACGGGAGCAAATTCAACCGCTGGAACATTTCCACCCACTCATGGAAACCATGGCTGAGACCAAACAAAGCCAGTGGAAATAAAGCAAACCGCATCCGAGGATCGGAGCAGCGATCATACTCGTAAAAAATGATCAACCCCATTGAGAAAAAAGCCAACCCATAGGGGAAATAAATCATAGCAGTATAGACACTTTCCATAAACTTTCAGATATAGTTAACTACAATTTCGATAATATGCGGCTTGACGATCCCAGGGCAGAGCCTGATTTTTGCTCCCGGGAGAATACCTTGATAATTATACCTTTTTGACAGACACAAATGGCATAATAAATATTTATCATCACTATTACCGATTACCTTGGATGGAGTCTGGGGGATTCCTAAGGCACAAACAATCTTCGAATATAATCCCAGCTGACCAACGCAGACCTTATGGAAAACTACCGCCATCAATTATGATTTCAGGGTATAATCAGCCCACAACAAATAAGTAAATCTTATGGAAAACTCATGCTAGATGCCCATCAATTGAACATTTTTCTGGTTGCTGCAGAAACACTTAACTTCACCCAGGCCGCAGAGCGCCTGCATATGAGCCAGCCCAGCGTCAGCCAGCACATTCGGGCCCTGGAAAAGCACTTCGATGAAGACCTTTTCATCCGCCAGGGTCGATCGCTGATCCTCTCGGATGCCGGCCGGGTGTTGATTCCTTTGGCTCAGCAGTTCGTCAAACAAAGCACCCGGATCAACGAAGCCATGACCTCCCTTAAGGGACAGATCAAGGGCCGCATCAATATCGGCTGCAACTCCCTGTCTGGAAAGTATGTATTGCCGGAATTTTTTGCAGATTTCCACCACCTTTATCCCGATGTCACTATCTTTTGTCAGACAGACTGCTGCGACACACCACTAGATTTCCTGCGCAGCGGTGACCTTCATTTCTTATTCACCAATCAGGGGCTGGCAACAGAACCCTGTTTTGAAGTCGAGGACCTGATGATGGAGGAAATTGTCCTGGTTGCCCCCCAAGATCATCGCTGGGCAAAAAGGGATGCCATCGAACCTGAAGAGCTGCTGGAAGAGACCTTTATCCTGCCCCCTGAGAATACCAATACTTACAGTAAGGTCAACGCAACCCTGGCAACCAAGAATTTAACCCTGCTGCAGCTTAATACCTTCATGACCTTGAGCAGCAGTGAGGCCATCTTGCTCTCTGTGGAGAAAGGGCTCGGTTTGAGCTTCAGCTCGAAGATTATCGCTAAAAAGATCGCAAAAGTCGCGATTGTCCCCATCAAAGGGTTCAGTGTTCCACTGGGACTTTCCGTCGTTCGCGATAGAACCCAGCTGACCACTGCAGCCAGGGATGCTTTTTGGGATTATATGGTCAACCTGAGTGAGGAAATTCAGAATCGCATCCTGGACATCTAACTGATATCCCAGTTCACGGCATTTTAACCTTATCAAAACCTGGATGAAAATCCAGGTTTTTTTATTGGCAGGTTTCCGTGCCTGCCTATCTTGTGACATTTATCACCTACCCATTTGTTCGATCTTGTTATAAACTTCACAAATCAGTATATTCCTATATGCGCATATATCAAAGTGAACAAGAAAGATCTATTTCAAGAGATTAACCATCTGCATGCCAATATCTGTTCAGCGATCTCAGATCCCACCCGGATCCTGCTGCTGTATGCGATTGCCGAGCAAACTCGCAATGTCAACAGTCTGGCGGAGACAGTGGAAATCAGCCAATCAGCTGCTTCCCGGCATCTCAAAGTTCTCCGAGAACAGGGGATCATCCAGGCAGACCGGGAGGGCACCCAGGTGCTCTACACCCTTACGGATCAGCGCTATATCGAGGCCCTGGATCTGCTGCGGGAAGTGATGCTGGATCGCATGGCTGAGCAGGCTGAGTTAATCCAGCAAACCCAAATTATTGAAAAGGGCAACTTATGAAACTCTCCAAATTCAGCTGGGTTTTTGGTTTCGTATTGATCGTGGGGCTGATCGTCATTTCCCTCGTGATCTTTTTACCGGCGGGTGAGAAAACCACCACCGATGATCCCTGGGAGAACGTTCCTCTACGGGTGCCCCACACAGATCATACTGAGATCGTCCAGGGACCTTTTGAAAGCCCAGAGGATGTCACCCGCAGCTGCTTAGAATGCCATGAGGACGCAGCCGACCAAGTCATGTCAACTGTCCACTGGACCTGGGAAAGCCAGCCCTATCAGCTGGAAGGCCGCGACAGCACTATCACGATCGGCAAGAAGAACGCCATAAACAATTTCTGTATTGGGATCCAGGGCAACTGGCCTGGTTGCACCTCCTGCCACGCAGGGTATGGTTGGGAGGATGCCAATTTCGATTTCAGTCAGCAGGACCACATCGACTGCCTGGTCTGCCATGATGGCACCGGAACCTATGTCAAGGGCTATGCAGGGATTCCTGTGGAGGGTGTCGACCTCCTGGAGGTTGCCCAAAGTGTCGCTCAGCCTTCACGTGAAAACTGCGGCAGCTGCCATTTCAATGGCGGCGGAGGCAACGCAGTCAAACACGGCGACCTGGATGAAACACTCTACTTCCCCCCGGCCAATGTCGATGTACACATGGGTGAACACGATTTCCTATGTACCGACTGCCATCAAACTGACGACCACAACATCATGGGGCGATCGATCTCAGTCAGTCTGGATGATGCCAACCAGATCTACTGCACTGACTGCCATAACGAGGACCTCCATGAGGATCAGCGCATCAACGCCCATGTTGAATCGGTCGCCTGCCAGGCCTGCCATATTCCGAACGCTGCAACGCGCGATGCAACCAAGATGTATTGGGACTGGTCCACCGCCGGAAGCGACGAGATTGAAGAAAGTCTGCATACCTATCTGAAAATTAAGGGCAGCTTTGTCTATGAATCCAATTTCACGCCGGTTTACCACTGGTACAACGGCGAGGTTGCGGAACGCTACATCCTGGGCGACAAGATCAATCCTGACCAAATCGTGCCCATCAACGTTCCAGCAGGAGATATCAAGGACCCCACTGCCAAAGTCTTCCCCTTCAAAGTCCACATTGCCAACCAGCCTTACGATACAGTCAACGACATCCTCCTGCAGCCGAAGACTTACGGAGAAGGAGGATATTGGGAGGATTTCGACTGGGATCAGGCTCTGCGGCTGGGAGCTGATATCGCCGGCCTGGATTACAGTGGTGAATATGGATTTACAGAGACCGAGATGTACTGGCCGACCACCCACATGGTCGCCCCGGCAGCTGACGCGTTGACTTGCGATCAATGCCATGGTCCGGACGGCAGAATAGACTGGGAATCACTGGGCTATTACGGCGATCCAATCGAGTGGGGTGGGCGCTTCCAATCCAACAGTTATCAACCATAGACAAGGAAAACCCTGAATTCCCTTTTTTGGACGAGGATGGGATGAATGTCTTGGATTCCGGCAAACCGGTCTCGACCATGAATACCTGTGGTGCTTGCCACGACGCGGAATTCATCGCAGACCACAGCTACCATGTCAGCGTGGGACTGAACGATATCACCACACCTGGCGATGCTGTTACCGGGCGTGCCTGGGATACTTCTCCCGGGGTATTCGGTTCCTGGAATTCGATCGAGTACCGCTACCTCTCACCCGCGGGAGACGAGAGGATTGATTTGACAACACCGGATTGGATCCGTCTTTATGGCCTGCGCCATGTAGGCGGCGGACCTGCCATGTATGCCCAGAATGGAGAGCTGCTCACCGATCTGCCTTACAACAGGAAGAGCCTGGAGACAAATATTGTCAATCAGGATACGGGAGAACTTGAACGCTGGGACTGGGATGAATCCGGGATTGAGGAGATGAACTGTTTCCTGTGCCACACGCCTTCTCCGAATAGCGATGCCAGGGCTGATGCTCTGCAGTCAGGGGCATTCCAGTGGGCGAATACAGCCACTCTGGTCGGCTCAGAAATCGTAAATATCTCGGCTGAGGGCTACAGCTGGAATCCACAAGCCTTTACAGAAAACGGGGATGTCGACCCATTTGCGATCCAGATTCAGGATCCAACCAATACGAACTGTGGAGCCTGCCATGGCCTGGTCCATGACAATGTCGAGGACCCCCTGGTCACTCTGGGGTGCTCTCCAGAACGCTGGAGCACGATCACCACAGGGCAAATTATCTCTCCCCAGCAGATGGCTGATTCCGGCATGAATCTGGCGAATAAAGAGACGCTAACGCGCTCGTGGGATGTGCATGCTGAGCGGCTGCTCAACTGCGTTGACTGCCATTATTCGATCAACAACCCACTTTATTACCAGGAAGGTGAATCCACCAAACCGGAGCACCTGCTCTTTGACCCCAGGCGGGTTGAGATTGGGGAATATCTTGAAAAACCCCTGCATCAATTTGCCCGCGGTAACAGCGCGCAAAGCTTTGTCGCTCCTGAATTGAAGGACACCATGCGGACTTGTGAATCTTGCCACGCGGCTGACACAACTCATGGATGGCTCCCATATCTCGACAGCCACTTGAAAGCGCTCAGCTGCGAAAGCTGCCATATCCCCCAGTTGTACTCATCCGCAAATATGGTCCAAGATTGGACCGTACTGTTACCGGATCAAACACATCGCAAGGAATGTCGTGGAACCACCGGCCCGGTCAATTCCATGGAAACCCTTCTGGTCGGCTATGAACCGGTCCTGATACCCAGCCCGGACAAGTCGGGGGAAATGAAACTTGCACCTCACAACCTGATCACCACCTGGTTCTGGGTTTATGGAAATCCACCCCGACCGGTTGTCCAGGCTGATCTTCAAAAAGCATATTTTGAAAACGGTGAATACCATCCCGGCATCCTGCTGCGCTTCGATACAAACAAAGACGGAGAGCTTTCAACCGATGAGCTTGTGATCAACACTGACGCCAAACAAGAATTCGTTCGTGATCGTTTGGTCCGGATGGGCCTTTCTAACCCCCGGATCGTGGCAGAAATCCAGCCTTACAGCATTAACCACGATGTAGCCAGTGCCGACTGGGCCCTGGAGGACTGCACGGCCTGCCACGGCAAGGAATCGAAAGTACACAACCTATTAAACTGGCCTCCATTCTTCCCGGCGCGGTACTGCCAGAGTTCATCTCAGGTACAGGACGCAAGCTTAATGGAGAAATCGCCACGGGTGAGGATGGTGCGCTGTATTACTATCCCGCACCGGCGACAGATAATCTGTATGTCTTTGGACACAACAATCTAGCCTGGTTGGACTGGATCGGTCTGGGACTATTCGCCGCGGTTTTCCTGGGCGTAGTCGTTCACGGAGGACTGCGCTTCTATTTCACTTCCCGGCGTGACAAGGATGCCGAAGAGAAAACCGAACGCGTCTATATGTACGGTGCGTATGAACGCTTGTGGCACTGGATGCAGACCTTCGCCATCGTCATTCTTCTGCTAACTGGACTGGTCATTCACCGGCCTGATAGTTTCAGTTTCATGGACTTCAGGAATACGGTTCTGATCCACAACATCCTGGCAGGGCTTCTGGCTGCTAATGCCGGATTGGCCCTTTTCTATCACCTGGCGAGTGGAGAGATCCGTCAATTCATACCTCGTCCCAAGGGATTCTTCGACCGCACTTTCACCCAGGCTGAGTACTATCTGCGAGGTATTTTCAAGGGAGAAGAACATCCTTTTGAGAAGACACCAGAGAAAAAGCTCAACCCCCTGCAGCAAGTGACCTATTTCATATTGCTGAATGTATTGCTTCCACTTCAGGGGATCACTGGAATTATGATGTGGGGTGTTCAGCG
>JARROG010000151.1:0-4897 GCA_037384185.1 Anaerolineales bacterium
TCTATGGTACGTGGAATCACCAGGACACTTGGATGCATCTCACCCAGCCTGACCGATCCAGTCTTTACCCACATCATCGAAAGCGCACAGGCAGAAGCTCGCCGCCTGGGGTTCTTTATATTGACAGGTAGTGCTTCAACAAGTGCTGAGTTTCAACCCCTGCTGGACGAACTTCTCAACCGCAGAGTAGACGGATTGATCATCATCAACGCCAGGGATGACAAGCGCGAGCAATACTTACAGCAGGTGGTCAAAGCCGGCACACCGGTCATTTACGTTAAAAATTCAGCCGGGAAAGATCCGGTCTCGTCGGTGTACTGTGATGATATCCAGGGCGGCTACCTGGCCACCAAACACTTGTTGGATCTGGGTCATCGTCAGATTGCCATCCTTCTCGGCCGCGAGAATGAGCAGTGCACAGGGGAACGCCTGGAAGGATACCTCAAAGCCCTCAGGGAGTTCGGACTCCATCCCAAAGAAGAATTGATCCTTCAAGGTGATTGGTCCCCAGAATCCGGGAACCAGGCAGCAATCCAGCTTCTGCAAGAACCAGATTCCTTTTCAGCGATATTCGCCCAAAATGATCGCATGGCAGCCGGTGCCCTCCAGGCTCTGCATCAAGCGGGGTACCAGGTACCCGAAGACTACTCTATTGTCGGTTACGATAACATCCCGCTGGCATCGCTGATCAGCCCCCCATTGACAACTGTTGAACAACCGCTGGAGGATTTTGGCAAGCAAGCAGCTTCAATTTTGATCCGATCTATTTTGAATGAGGCCTCGGAGCCAATAGAGATTTGCGCTGAGCCGCAGCTAATTATCCGAGACTCATCGACCAATCCGGTTGTGTAGCTGCAGCTGGAAACTCAAAAAGGAGGTGGTGCCAGGAAATCAACCGCCAATATTTACATCTCGCTTGATAAAAAAGCTTAAACAGAACGATAGGAGAAGAAAAATGAAGAAGAATGTTTGGAAAATCTTGCTTGCGACCGTGCTGCTTGCATCTTTGATGCTGACAGCCTGCGGTGGTGGAGCGACCCCGACCCAGGAAGAGGCCATGCCTGCAGAAGAGGATATGGCAACAATGGGTGACCAGGTTGAAGTATTCTCCTGGTGGACCGGCGGCGGTGAGGCTGCTGGCCTGGAAGCGATGATCGGCGTCTTCAACGCTGAATATCCTGATATCGAGTTCATCAACGCCGCTGTAGCTGGCGGTGCCGGCACCAACGCCCGGGCCGTGCTTGCCACTCGCCTGCAGTCTGGTGATCCCCCAGATAGTTGGCAGGGTCATGCTGGGCAGGAGCTGATCGGCACCTATGTTGCCGGAAACCAGATCGAGCCGCTCAATGATCTTTACGAAGAACAGGGTTGGCTGGATGTGATGCCGGAAACTCTCATCCCCCTGATCTCTGATAGCGGGAACATCTACTCAGTGCCCGTTAACATCCACCGCGCTAATGTGATGTGGTACAACCCCTCCATTCTGCAAGATAACGGCGTCGACGTTCCCACCTCCATCGATGAGTGGATCACCGCCATGGATATCCTGCAGGCTGCCGGCGTGACACCGCTTGCTTTAGGTGAGCAGTGGACCCAGATGCACCTGATGGAAACTGTCTTGCTTGGATCCTTGGGTGCTGATGCCTATGATGGGCTGTGGGACGGTTCCACAGACTGGGGCAGCGCTGAGGTGAAAGCAGCCCTCGATGACTTCGCAACAATCCTGACCTACACCAATGCCGATGCCGCTTCCCTGACCTGGCAGGATGCCTCTCAGCTGGTAGTGAACGGCGATGCCGCCTTTAATGTCATGGGCGACTGGGCAGAAGGCTACTTCCGCGAGTTGGGAAAAACTCCTGAGACCGATTACGGTTGGGTTCCTGTTCCTGGAACCTCCGGCGTCTTCCAGTTCCTGTCGGACTCCTTCACGTTGGCTGTTGGAGCACCACATCCTGATGGAGCTATGGCTTGGCTGAAGGTTGCCGGTTCCAAGGCTGGTCAGGAAGCTTTCAACCCCATCAAGGGTTCGATCTGCGCCCGGACGGACTGCGATCCTTCCCTGTTCGGTGTATACTTACAGTCAGCTATGGATGACTGGTCCACCGATAAGGTAAGCGGTTCACTGACCCACGGCGTGGTCGCGAATGACTCCTGGAAATCAGAGATCGACACGGCCCTGGGCCTGTTCATCGCTGACCGGGATGTCGATGGGTTCCAGACAGCGCTGGTAGCTGCCTGTGTCGCTTCTGGCCCCTGCCAGTAATATCCACTGTTTAATATCATTGAGGCTCCGGAAACCGGAGCCTCAATGATCCCTCTCACTGACAGGCTGCAGCATGTTTAAAGACAAAGACCGCTATCTTTCCATTATCCTGATCTCGCCATCCATCATCGCCATTGCCATATTTGTGTATGGCTTCATCGCTTGGTCTGTCCGGGTCTCTCTCAGTAACTGGAAGGGACTCCTTCCCGACTATAGCTGGGCGGGACTTAAGAACTATCTGGCTTTATTCTCCGATCCTCGATTCATGATCGATATTCGCAACACCCTGATCTTCACCGGTGTATTTGTCGTTGGCAGCATCATCCTGGGTTTCCTGATGGCTGTCATGCTGGATCAGGGCTTGAAAGGGGAAGGGTTCTTCCGCAGTTTATTCCTCTTCCCGATGGCCATATCTTATATTGTCACCGGTGTGGTCTGGCGCTGGCTGATGAATCCGGCAGCTGGCTCCCGCATGAGCGGCCTGAACCTGCTTTTTACCAACCTGCACCTGGATTTCCTGGTCAACCGCTGGTATACCACTCCAAAATGGGGCATGGCAGCCGTTGCGCTGGCCGCCATTTGGCAGATGTCCGGGTATACCATGGCTCTATACCTGGCAGGTTTGCGCTCTATTCCCAATGAGCTTCGTGAAGCCGCCAAGATCGATGGGGCAAGCGAGATCCAGATCTACCGGCGAGTGATCATCCCCCTACTCACTCCTGTTAGCTTGAGCGCCTTGATCATCCTGGGTCATATGTCGCTCAAAGTCTTCGACCTGATCATCGCCATGGCTGGAAAACAGCTCCCCCTGGATGTGCCAGCCATCTACATGTGGCAGACCACCTTTGACGGTTTGTTCTACAGGCGTGGTGCAGCCATCAGCATCCTCCTCCTGATCAGCGTAGCTGTGCTGATCATCCCCTATATTCGCTACACGCTGAACGAGGAGGAGTAGCTATGAAGATCGGAACACGAGGAAAAAGCTGGCTGTACATACCACTCATCGCCCTGGCAATCTTCTACCTGCTGCCCATGTACGTCATGCTGGTGACCGGCTTCAAGAGCTTCGGGGAGATCAATCTCCAGACGATGTGGGCCCTCCCAAAAGGCATTGCTTTCGATAACTTCAGAGAAGCTTACTCGAAGCTTGCACCTTCTCTACGCAACAGCTTCGTGATGGTCATCCCTGCCACCCTGATATCTTCCATGCTGGGATCCTTGAACGGATTCATCCTTGCCAAGTGGAAGTTCCGCGGGGCCGACATCATCTTCCCCTTCATCCTCTTTGGGATGTTCATCCCCTACCAGAGCATCATCATTCCCCTGGTGCAGTTCATGAATGCAGCTGGGATCAAAGGACTGGCCGGGCTGGTGATGGCCCACGTGATCTACGGCATCCCCATTACCACCCTGACTTTCCGAAATTATTACGCCAGCCTTCCGCACGAACTGCTGGAAGCGGCCAAAATCGATGGGGCAGACATGCTGGGTGTGTACCGCCATATTCTGCTGCCCATTTCAATCCCCAGCTTTGTGGTTGTCTTGATCTGGCAGTTCACCTCCGCCTGGAATGACTTTCTTTTCGCAGTCGTCCTGACAGGGAACAACCAGTGGCCCATCACCGTGGCTCTCAATAATATGGCCGGCAGCCAGATCATCGCCTGGAATGTCCAGATGGCCGGGTCCCTGCTGGCCGCCCTTCCTACGCTGCTGGTCTATGTATTCCTCGGTCGTTACTTCCTGCGGGGGCTGCTGGCCGGCTCGCTCAAAGGCTGATTTTCGGATCTTAATAAGCTTTCATAGATAACCGCCCTAGCACAGGGCGGTTTATTCTTTAACCAGTCCGTCCTGCAAGCTGACACACGTGGAAAGATATGGGAGTTCCAAGTCGTCAGGATATTAAAACAGGAATGAATAATCATGGTAAAAAATAAATCGACAAATCGGAACCGGGGTTCCATTCATCCGGACACAGAGATCGGTTCTGTTTCCCTCACTGTATCCAGCCTGGCATCCCAGATCGAGTTCTACCGGGAAGCACTGGGCTTTCAGGTTCGAAACCAGGATGGAACCCGGATTGTAATGGGAACAAATGGAAAGGACCTGCTAGAACTGGTCGAAGACCCGGCAGCTGCCCGCTATCGCAGAGTCACCGGGCTGTACCATTTCGCCCTGCTCTACCCCAACCGCCGGGAGCTGGCCCGGGCGATCGCCCGGCTCTATACCCTGCAGATTCCCAATTCCCCCACCGACCACATCATGACCAAGACCACCTACCTGGATGACCTGGAAGGCAACGGCATCGAGCTCTACTGTGAATCACCCGAGGATGGAGCCTGGTCTCTCCAAAACGGCGAGTACATTACCCGTCGGGCTGACGGCTCCCTGAGCAGCGGTCGGGAACCGCTGGACGTGGAGGCTCTCTTCCACCATCTTCAGGAGCAGGACCGCCTGGACGAGCCGCTGCCGGAGGCAGTCCGCATCGGCCATGTGCACCTTCATGTCCGCGATCTGGATCAAGCCCTGGATTTTTATCAAGGAATCCTGGGCTTCGACAGTATGGGCAAAGTGGAGTCGATGGGCCTGGCCTTTGTCTCAGCTGGCGGATACCACCACCATATCGGGCTCAACACC
>JARROG010000152.1:0-7769 GCA_037384185.1 Anaerolineales bacterium
CAGTCTTGGTCCTGGGTGGATTGTTATTATTCTCTGCTTGCAGTGGTGGGCAGAGCGGGGAAGTAACCCAGTCGGTTCCTCCAACCTCAGATAGTCCTGCAGCAACTGCTCTCCCAACTGCTCTCCCAAGTGTCCAGGTGGTCGTGGCTACCCAGACAGCTTCGCCTGAACCGACTCCCACCTCAGCACAGGCGCCTTCCCTGCCCGCTGATTTAGAAATCCTCACCTACCGCACATTTGAGGGGCTGAAGGAGCTGACTAGACTGCCGTATGATAGGGTGATTGATCTGGCTTTTTCTCCTGACCACCGCTATCTGCGGCTCCGCCAGGCGCTGACTGAGGATACACATAACGACATCTTTCTGGATCTTGAGAAAGGCGAGGAGTCCTTTAGCCTGGAGGGAGGGCAGCGAGTCTATTTTGGTCCGGAGAGCAAATCGATTGCCTCCTTGGATGGAAACAGCCTTACTGTCTATGACCTGGGGTCTGGCGAGACCAAACTGCAATACAACAGCCGCTACCAGATTGCTGCTTTATCTCCAGATGGACGAACGATTATTGAAATTGAAGACGTCGAAGAGGGAACCGGCACCACCTTCCGGGCTGTCGACTTGACTTCAGAAGAGGAAAAATACCGGATCTTCATCAACGGTGAGCTGAACAATTCCAGCCTGCAGTTTGATGAAGATGAGAAGCTGATGGCGGCAAGTTCTTTCGCATCTCCCAATACCTATATCACCACCATCTGGGATTTTCGCACTGGACGGGTTCGCTACTCGACTTACGGATATTCAGAGGTCGCCCTCCATCCCTTTGGTTCAGAGATCGCGATTTCCAGTGCCAAACAGAGTTACATATCACTGGTCAGCACGGTTACCTGGCAGCAGAAAATTTATCTCGGCCCTGCCGAGAACGGTCCGTCTTACTACAGCGTAGAATATTCCGGAGGGGGACGGCTGATCTATGCCCTGATCGATGATGAGGAAGGAAATTCGACCGTACAGTTCTGGTATCCCCCTTCCGGTGAAGAACTTCCCTTCGCTGCAGACCAAAATCTGCTGGCGGTAGCGGTCAGCCCGGATAACAAATTGCTGGCAGTTTCTTATCAAGATGGTTCAGTAGTGCTCTGGGGCGTTCCTGAGTGATTGCCTGTGCTCTGGGGATTGATCTGGAAGATGAAAAGGGCTGGCGATTTCGCCAGCCCTTTGCTAATCGTAATTAAATCCTGGCTTGATCAGCCGCTTCAGTCCGTGATCAGCTGAGGCTGGAGGATCTCGAAGCTGCTGCAGCCGTCGCTTGTTTTTACCAGGGCGTACTTATCGCTTGCTTGATCATAGGCCACAGCCCAGGCCAGATCTTCGCTGACAAAGCTGAACTGGCCGTCCCAATTGACCGTTTTCACCAGGTCCCACTCCGCGCCTCCATTCGTGGAGCGGTAGATCTCCCGGTTGGTCAGGTAAAGGACTTGATCGGAGATTCTGTGCAGTTCACCTTCCGGAACATACTGAATATCCCAGGAATTGCCGCCATCATCGGTCTGGTAGAAGAAGTTTTTGATAATTTGGGTATCCCCAGCATAGCATTTGCAGGTCAGCCGGACGCTTCCGCTTTGTTCGCTTTCCAGGGAAGGATCATAGAGCCCGCAAGCACAGGTTGAAAAAGCGTCCTGGGCACTTGGTGGAGCCGGCATATCCAGCTGCTGCCAGGTGGCCCCGCCGTCCTTGGTGACGTCCAGATAAACATAGATCGCCACGCCGCGGAAGTCCCGGGTAAGCCAGCCGAATTGGGGATTCAGGAAAGCTGCTCCGGTTTTATCAAATCCCTGGATTGCGGAATCGCCGAAGGGATCGAGGATGGTCTCCCAGGTCTGACCTCCGTCAGCTGTTCTGGGGATGGCGGTATAGACCTTCTGCATTCCGGCATCCAGGAACTGGAACAGCCAGGCATGATCCTGGTCGAGAATGCTGAAAAGACCGCCTGCCATGGTTTGGTTGCTGACAGCGCTGGCTTGCCAGGTGAGGCCCCCGTCCCGGGTGGTCCAAATGATCTCAGAGCCGGTATAGTTGACGAAAGCGACCTCCTCGTCAGCGAAGCCAGTTGTCGCCCACATAGGTCGGCTTGAGGCAGAGAGCGGCTGGGGTGGCGTGACATCTTTCCAGGTCTGACCGCCGCTGTTCGTGATCAGGATGTGGTCTGCGGATGGATCGTCCCGGCTGATCGCCCAGCCAGCCTGACTCGTGATCATCTGGATCTGATAGATGGTCACGTCCTGGCCGGCAGGCAGCTTGGGAATCGCTGGACCGGCAAGCAGGTCGCCGAGATCTGCGGTGGGTGTGGGGGGAAGGGGGGTGGGCTCTTCGCTTGTCGCAGTCGGCTCGCTGGTGGGAGGGACCTCCGTGGGGGTGACTGTGGGCAGGGCTGTGTCCGGAAGGGGTGGAGCTTCCGTGTCGGTCGGAAGCGCGGGGGTCTGCGCTTTGCTGCAGCCGATGAGAGAGAGCAGAATGAGAATGGTAATCAGGTAAATCACTTTCTTGGACATGGAGTTCCTCCCCGGATTTTTATGCAGGTAGCAGGTATTTCAAAGTTCTTTTATTGTACAGGATAATTCGTGGGATGATCAGCTGGGAGGGGCAGACCGGGAAGATGGGAAGAAGATCTTGTGGAAGACAGCCCAGACAGTCAAACCTATCAGGACCGCGAACCATAAGGTGGCGAAACGGATCAGCAGGGTAGCTGCTGCCGCAGTTTCCCGGGCTAACCCCAACAGCAGGACGAGCATACCGGCGATGGAGGCTTCCGCAGCGCCCAGTCCTCCGGGAAGAGCTGATACTGCGCCAACCACTGTGCTGAATGCCAGCACGAAGACAGCGATGGAGAGCGTATCCCATCCGGATTGGACCTGCAGTCCGCGGAGCACATAATACAACCCAATCCCTTCGCCCAGCCAGGAGATGGTCCCCAGACCCACAGCCACCAGCAAGGCCCGGGGCCGGAAAAGGGCATAGCTGCCCTCATAGAATTGGCGCAGACCGCTGGAAATCCGTTCCAGCAGAGGCAGCCGGGAGCTAATTTCCAGGAGCCAGAGGGCGGCCGGACGGATCTGGATGAGGACGATCAAAGTGATCAAACCACCCAGTACCACTGCGAAGGCTGGCCAGTAACGGGGATAGGCGATCACGCCCAGGATGCTGAGTGCCAGCACTCCCAGGCCGTCGCTGATGCGCTCAGCCAGCACGACCGAGATGCCTTTGGAGACCGGCAGACCGGTTTCCCGCTCTAACCAGACTCCTTTCAAAGCCTCTCCCACTTTACCGGGAGTCACTGCCAGAGGAAAACCAGCCAGGAACAGCCGGGCACTTTTCAGCAAAGGGTAATCTCGCACTCCCACCTGGCTCAGGTAGAAATGCCATTTGAAGAAGCGCAGGACATAGTTGAAGAGTGTCAGCAGCAGCACCAGCGGGAAATATGCCCAGCGGAAATCCAGGACCTGGGCGCTAACCTGGCGGATGTCGCCCACCAGGACCAAACCCAGGAAAACAAGGAAACCGAAGATCAAACCGGGAATCAGCCGGCGGATGATCGCTGGAGAATTTTCAGGCATCTGCTCACAACAGGGCGATCAGTACAGCAGCCAGCACGGCAGCGCCAACAACCAGGCCGACAAGAGCCTGGATCACGGTCTTGCGCTCCATGCCCGGCATGACCACTTCTCCGTCACCGTACTGCTTGAAAAGCTGGCCCCACTTGGTTTTCAAGGCTTCTTCCACCCGTCTGCGTCCGACAAATGGATACCAGTAGACATTATGATAGAAGTTGCTGGCGAAGTAGGCCCAGGGAACGAGCGGACTCTGCAGGAGAACTTTCTCGAGAGGTTTTAACCAGCCGTGGTAGATCATATGCTGGCCTTTGCTGGCAAAGGTATCTTCCCGCCTGAAGTTCCAGTTTTTCTCCTGGTTGATGTCATAGCCGATGATCTCGATCTGGTCCGGATCGCCCACGCCCAGATCATGTTCGTGAGCCTGGCGGATAAAGCGCAGGTCCATGGGATTGAAGCCCTGCAGCTTGGCGGAGATGGCGTCGATTGCCACCTGATCGGCCGAGGCCAGCAGAATATCTTTCTCGTGCCAGCGCATCGCCCGGGGACCGGGTCCGTCGCCAGCGAAGGTGCCGTCCATCACCGCGAAGATCCCGGGATGGATCTCCTGCTGGATGGCCAGCAGATCCACCAGCGTATCGTGGATCACCGCGTGGGTCCAATGTCGTTCGCGGTGCAGCAGGCCGCCGAAGGCGTTTTTCATGGCCCCGGTGATGGTGGTGAAGACGTGGGTTTTGACAGTCGGTAGCTGGATGATGTTCATGCCTACCAGAGCCTTGGGGATGTATACTCCGTCCTTGTATACTTTATCCAGCACCAGATACTCATGGTTTTTGGGCGTGAACTCGATCCATTCGAAATCCTGGTTGTAGAGATACAGGCAGGGAACGTTGTATTTATCTGTCACTGCCTTGTGTTTGTTGTTGGCTTCTCCATCACTGGTATCTACCACCACGGTATCATTGTGGACGCCCACCAGGTTGTGATAGCCCAAGCCCTGAAGGGTGCGGATGACCCCTTCCAGCTGCCAGGGCGCTGTGGAGCAAGCCGGGTACCAGGTCTGCCAGGAGATGTTGATCTTCAATCCAGTCTGGATATCCTTATTTGGAAGGGCTTGTTCGACACCGGCTAACTTCAGCAAATGCTGATAATCATCCAGCACGGTTTCGGGGGTTGTTTTCAGGACGGCCACCTGGCCTTTTCCGGGAAAATCGCTCATAAGCTTCCTTTCTTAGTAAATCTTTTACTCATTTGATCACTTCCATTCTATCAGTAAAAGAGCCTGGAAAGAAGTTTGGGAAGCGCTGGAAGCTAAACAGCCGATCGTAGGTTTGGAGACCGCTGTGGTCACCCATGGACTGCCTTATCCGGTCAACGTGGAGCTGGCTCAGGCAATGGAGAACGTTATCAGGCAGGAAGGAGCAGTCCCGGCGACCGTGGCTGTGCTGGGTGGAAAACCGCAAATTGGCCTCAAGAAGGAAGATATTCTGCTCTTGGCGCAGGACCGGGATGTCATCAAAGTCAGCCGGCGTGATTTTGCCCGGGCTGCTGCTCGCAAGCTGAACGGAGGCACCACTGTGGCGGGTACGATCACCGCCCTGCATCTGGCTGGCATCAAGGTCTTCGCAACCGGGGGGATTGGTGGGGTGCACCGCGATGCCCCGTTTGATGTATCCGCGGATCTTTTTACCCTGGCAGAAACGCCCATCCTGGTGGTCTGCGCAGGCGCCAAATCGATCCTGGATCTTCCGGCAACCCTCGAAAAATTGGAAACCCTTTCTGTTCCGGTGGTAGGCTACCAGACCTCTGTCTTTCCGGCTTTTTATTCCCGCTCCAGCGGCCTGGCAGTGGATATCTCAGTTGAAGAGCCAGCGGACGTCGCTGCTCTGGTTCAAGCTCACTGGGACATGGGGGTGAATTCAGCTGTCGTTCTGGCTGTCCCTCCACCCGTGCTGGACGCACTGCCAGAAGAGGAAATGCAGCTGGCGGTAGACCAGGCGCTGGAGGAGGCCCGGCAGCATGACATTCACGGTCAGAAAGTGACGCCTTATCTGCTCAAACGGGTCAGCGAGCTGACTGGAAAGGCCAGCCTCAAAGCGAATTTGGGCTTGCTGCTCAATAACGCCCGGGTGGCTGCCCGCAGCGCCTTGGAGCTCGCCAAGCTCGGGTAAGACCTCAAATCTTATATCCAGTTTCCTTGAGATCATGAAAATGTGCGGCCCAGCGGGTCGCCCTTACGATTCAATTGATTTAATCGTTATCGAATACTGGTTAATGCTAACCGATCACTGGTTACTGTTCCGTAGGAGCAGGCGTAGTTGTGCTTGTCACTGTAGCAGTGGAGGTTACGGTCGGTGTGGTGGTCACCGTCACAGTCGGCGGTTCGCCAACCACGGTGAAATTTCCTCCGACCAGGAAGTCTGTGCCCAGGAAAATCTGGATCGAATATTCGCCCGGGAGCCATAGATCCGGGGATGGATCCCAGTCTGTGTAGCCGATTCCCCCGCTGCCTCCGTTCCAGGGCAGTGATTCATAATGGACCAGCTCTCCTTCCCGGTACCAGAGGGCAGACCACTGGATATCATCCTCCATTCTGGCATAGCTGAAGACCGCATAGAGGTGACCAACCGGATTGGTGAATTGGATCCCGGGTCCGATCGGGTTGTAATCGTCATCCAGACCGATATTGGTGAAAGTCAGCTGGCTGAAGGCGGCTTCTGCCGGTGGGGTGAGCTTGCCTTCGAAGCGGCTTTCCACTGCCAGCGGAATATGGGGCGTAGTAGTGGCGGTCGGGGTGTAGGATTCTGCCGGTGTGAGGGTGATGGTGGGGGTCTGAGTGACGGTGGGCGAGAGAGATGCTGAGGGGGAGATCGTTGGGGTCAGGCTGGCTGGAAGGGTCGGGGAGGGAGTGATGAAGTTATAGGCCGCTGGCTCACCGTACAGGAAGATCAGGATCCCGGCGATGATCCAGAAAATTCCCAGAGCAACCAGCCGCCAACCGCGCATCATCTGGTCCCTGCGCAGCTTGAAGAATTTCACCTTGCGTCCGGAAAGCACAGTCTGCAGGCCGGTGATGGTGCTGATCAGGAAGAAGATTCCGGTCAGAATGGTAGCAGCGATCACACCAGCCCGGATATCAACGTTCATAAGAGATCGCGCTCCGAGAGGATTACAGGATTGCTGAGAGCCCCGATGCCCTCGATTTCCACTTCCACAGTGTCCCCGTCATTCTGGGGGCCGACCCCTTCTGGTGTGCCGGTCAGCAGCAGGTCGCCGGGCAGCAAGGTCATGAAGGAAGAGGCGAAGGCGATCAACTGCTCCACCAGGAAGATCATCTCGCGGGTGGATGCCATCTGGCGCAGATCGCCGTTGACCCGGCAGGAAATAATGGCATCTGCGGTATTGAAATCGGTCTCGATCCAGGGACCGATGGGGCAGAAAGTGTCAAATCCCTTGGCGCGGGTCCAGAGCAGGTCTTCTCGTTGGAAATAGCGTTCAGTGACATCATTGGCGACAGTATAGCCCAGGATATGGTCCTGGGCATCCTCAGGAGCGATCCAGCGCCCGGCTTTACCGATGACGACAGCCAGTTCAGCCTCGTGCTCTACCCGTTTGGCCTGGGGAGGCAGGATGATGGGCTGGCCGGGGCCGATCACGGCCGAGGACGGTTTGAAAAACAGCACGGGGACCTCGGGAACTTCGGCATCATGTTCGGCTGCGTGGGTGGCATAATTGCGGGCGACGCAAACCACTTTGGAGGGCACAACCGGAGCCAGCAGCTCCACCTTGTCGAGAGAGGTGCGGGCTTCCCCGCGCTGATAGGTCCCGAAAATGTCGCCCTTGATCGGGCCGACCTTGTCTTCCAAGAGCCAGCCGTACCCGGGATTCCTACGTCCTGTTTGATAGCGGATGATTTTCATTCTAAACTCGCTGATTGCCAACCTGGTGAAAGTGTAACATACCCGCAGGGGCTTTGGCAAATTTTATATAAGGGAAGGAAGTTTGGCTAAGGAGGCAGTATTCAGTGATCAGTAATCAGTGATCAGTATTGAATGCTGGATTTGAATCAATATTTCGGGTTACTGGTTTTCTGGATCACTGAACCACTGATTACTGATTTTTAGTGTGCGCCCTTTTCTTCTCATACCGCTGAGAGTATAATGTCACCACGAAC
>JARROG010000153.1:0-7062 GCA_037384185.1 Anaerolineales bacterium
ACATACTGACAGCATTGTGCTCGCGGATATCAGCGGGCAGGTGATCTCGATCCAGGGAATAATGGATGAAGGCACTCCAGCGATCGTAGCAGCCCTGGCGGCTGGAGATGTGGCTGCCATGGCGGAGCTTTCCAATCGTATCGGTGAACCAGATCCACATGGGTCCTTTTTCCATGAAGGTGAAACGAAAAGCATCTACCTTCATAATATTGCTGGAAGTTTCATTTTGATCGTGATCTTCCGGTCGGAAACGCCGATAGGCCTTGTGCGTTTATTCGCCAAGCGGGCTGTTGAGCAGCTGCTGCCGATCACCGAGGAATTCGAGGAGGTCGTCGGCCCCCCTCAGGACTATACTCCCGACGATTTTCATAAGGGAATCACCCAGGAATTGGACGAGACATTTTTAGAGTAAGGATTTAGCGGAAGTATGTTTATCAATTGGAAGTTGCGGGAAATCAATCTTAAGATCGTATATTATGGTCCTTCCCTGAGTGGAAAGACATCCTCCTTGCAGTATATTCATCAGCGGACCCGGCCTGACCGTCGGGGAGAGCTGATCTCGCTGAAAACCCGGGAGGACCGCACTCTGTATTTCGATTTCATGCAGTTTGAAATGGGTGAGATCAGCGGATTGAAACCCCGATTTAACATTTACACCGTTCCCGGCCAGGTCTATTACCGGGGCACCCGCAAACTGGTGCTGAAAGGGGTGGATGGAATCGTCTTTGTGGCGGATTCCCAGACCAAGCGTTTACAGGAGAACGTAGAAGCCATCCAGGACCTCTTTGAAGATCTGGAGGACCTGGGTTTTGAGCCGGATGATGTGCCCCTGATCCTGCAGTGCAATAAACGTGATTTGCCAGAGATCATGCCGGTCTACACCATCAAATCCTCGCTGGGTTTGAACGGCGTTCCCACGTTTGAAAGCGTGGCGGTTGATGGAGTGGGCGTGTTGGATGGTCTGAAGAATATTATCAACCAGGTGGTGACCAAAGCGAGAGGGAAGATCAATCCCAGTCCGGTCTAGGAGATATCGCGATGGACAAGAACCAAACCCGCGGAGGCCGTGAGCCAGAGACTTTTGCGGAGATCCTTCAAGAAATGAACCAGGAGGGGGGATTCAGCCGTTCAGTGCTGGCGACCTCGGAAGGCCTGTCAGTTGCCTCGGCACCTATGCAGCCGGACCATGAACTGGCCAGTGCCATGATCGCTATGCTCCAGCAGGTAGGGGCTGAAACACAGGACCATCTTGACCTGGCCCCGGTGGACGAGGTCACCATCCGCACTGTGGAAAGCGGACACCTGGTCTGCCGGACAATTCCCTCTGGAGAGGATTGGGTCTGCCTCTGCGCCGTGGTTCCCCCCGGTCGTTATTACCGCCGGGCGACGAACAGGGCAGTCAGGCGCATCCGGGACATGCTGGAAAACTGAATCGTAACAATGAGAAAATTAAAAAGGCTGCACTTTTTGAAGTGCAGCCATTTTCTATTGAAATCCCTGGTTTCGTGATTACTGCAGATAGAGGTCAAAAGTGCTCATGATCCTATCCAGGGCGTCAAAATCCTCGTCCGACGTGACCTGGACGGTGATCAGCATCAGGTAGGCAGTGGGATCCGATATCGGCCGGACGCCAACTACGTAGAGGTCAGCATTCCCGCCGCAATTCCAGTAATCATATGCTCCTTCGTAAACAGGATCCTCGTACTTCTCCCTCCATCCGTATTCGCAGGCATCCTCGAACCAGTATTTAACTCCGTCCAGGAGCATGATGTAACCGCCGATGTCGCCCCAATCCGTCGATGCTGAGAAACTGACACCGGGGTAGCCGTAGGAGGAGTAATAGCCGTCTAAGTCAGGTGCGGCAGTGATATCCACCGCATCGAAATAGAGATCCCCCCAGTAATCCGACCAGTCTGTGCCGTCGATCTGGTTCCAGCTGGTGGGGATTTCCATATAGAGAGATTCGGAATCATCAGTGACGGCCATATAGCCATCGTCAAAGACCTCAATGATGTTGGGAGAATCCAGCCCAGCTAGATTCCCTGTGCCTGGATCTGGGTTTCCCGCGTTAGCGTTCTCAGCAGGACCGGGTTCGCCCAGGGATGCGCTGACTGAGAGAGCCCTGCCATTGAACTGACCTTCCAGAAGCTCGTTGCTCTGGAAGCGAACCACCTCCATACCCAGTGTGCTTTCGTCACCCTGGGTGCGGATGATGTCGCAGTAAGTGGCCATGCTGTTATCAGCTGCTAAGGGCAGGCCTTCCAGGGATGTGATCAGATCTCCGGCTTGCACACCTGCGTTATCGGCTGGCGAGCCAGATTTTACCGAGGAGACCCAGATTCCGGAAAGGCTGCCGTCATCGGACATCACTGCCATTCCATTGATGCCCAGGGAATCAACCGTCATGCTCCAGTACCTGTTCTACAGATGCCCAGGAGGATTCACCGCCGGCGTTTTCCTTAGAGATGATTCCTTTTGTCAGGGTAAATTCCGGGTCTCCCAATGGGAAACCGGCCGCGTAAACTTCCAGGCCGACAGTGATCGGCTCAGGATACCATTCAAGATATGGAAAATCGTCCCCTTCGATGTCAATCAATGCCAGATCTGAACACTCAGATACAGCCAGGATTTGGGCGTTGTAGGTTTTGGAAGTGTCGCCGCCGACCCAGACATTCAGAAGAGCTGCGCCTGTGACCACATGGTTGTTGGTGATCGCCAGACCAGAAGGATCAATGATGAAACCGGATCCATAGCCGGCACCGCTGTATTCACCGAATTCCGGATCAACAAACGCACCCTGGGCTTCGATCTGGATCACGGCACTTTTAACATCTGCCAAACTGCTGACCAGATTGGGGTCTGACGGCTCAGAAGTTGGCTCCTGAACCTGACCGCTATCCTCAGTATTAGCAGCCGCAGGTTCAGGTACAGTGCTCGCGCCGCCGCAAGCACTGAGGAGAAGTGCAGCTGCCAGCAGGAGTCCGATTAGCGATAAATACGAATGGTGTCTCATGATTCAATTCCTTTGATTTGACTGATGATAAACGGCCGCAGTCCGGTCAACCCGGGGGTTTTTCCGGATTCCAATTCTGTGCGTGTTGAAAACAAAGCCTGGAAGGTATCTCTAAAATATAACGTAGTTGTATCCCCGTAGCAAGGTAAGATAAATCGATTTTCTTATCAATTCTGTTATTTTCCTCTGGGGATAAATCGGCCAGCTTCCAGAAGAATAATCAGGTGTGGATGTGTTATAAATAATGACACCGACCAGGAGTGAGAGGTTCACCCTGGATGTTTGAAATCTGCTCAGTTGGACGGTTTGGGAATTTAGATCCGGAAAGATGAAATTTGATGATGGGAGGAACCATGGCAACCGAAACCTACCAGGAAATCAAGAGCTTGTTAAGCAGTCAGGATCCAAAACAGATCCACCGGGGGCTGGTGATGATCCGGGAAGAGCTTCCTGATATCGATCGGGAAGCAGCAGCTTCTTTGTTTGAGATGGTTTTTGCTTTGTTTTATATTGACATCCTCGACCATCCGGAACATGCCGATGTGCTGGACGAGGCAGTCAGCCTGGTGGCAGATTTTGGGGATTTTGTACTGCCAATCTTGCTAGAGAACCTCGATGCTGGCGACATGAAAGCCCAGCTCGCTATTGGGCATGCCTTTGGCCGGGTGGGGGAATCATCTCTTGATATGCTGCTGGATTCCTACCTTGAAGCAGAGGATGAGCAGAGCGGCATATTTTTGATTTTTGCCCTCGGTAAGATCCGCTCGCCCAAAGTAGTCCGGGCTTTCGAGCCTGTATTGGAAGCTGCCCGCTCGGATAACCTCGAACTCCGCGACACAGCAACCAGGGCTCTGGGCAATTTTGTATCTGTTATCCCACCTCAAGACCTGCCTCAAGAGTATAAAGAGCAGATGCTGGAAGTGATCAGGTGTAATCTGGCTGACACCAGCGCCGGGGTGCGCTCCAAGGCCATCCGTTCCTATGGAAAATTGGCCCGCTTTGGCCACCTGACCAAAGAAGAGATGCAGACTTGCAAGGAGACCTGTGAGCTGCTCCTGGGAGTGGACAATCAGTATGACTGGGACCGGGCTTACATCGTCCGCAAGGAAGCCCAGGAAGCCCTGGACTGCCTGGAGGGCTGCGAGGAAGAGGAGTAAGGCAGGAAAGAGGACCCGGTAATCTGCATGATACAGGGGCGACCACCCTCGGCTGATTGAACTCCAGATCGGCCGCTCAGATCAATTGGGTCGCCCCTTTGGTTTATCTAGCCCTGAGGAGGGAAGTTTTCGCCAACTGGAGTTAATGATAAATAGGATCGCTGCAGGTGTAAACAAAGCTAGTAAAGCCTCTTTATTAAGGAATCTCACTATGAAGATCCGTTTTTTGAATTTCACAGTAGCATTGATTTTCCTGTCCCTGCTGCTCAGTGCCTGCAGCCCTGGAGGAAATCAGCTGCCAACCGATGACGGTGTCGACGCCATTGCCACCAGCGTGGCAGCCACCCTGGCTGCCAGGGATGCGGCGGTGGATCCGACCGTCCCCCAACCTTCACCGACTTGGACGGTTCATCCCACGGTCACGGCCTCTGCCCCGGAGGCAAATTTCAGATATGGTGGAGTGAGTTTTTATTTCAATGACCTGCTGGCAGAAAATATCTCAGCTGGCCTAACACCGGGAGAATACACTGAAGATAATCCCTGGTGGAGCTTCCCGGACCATCTTGTGTTCAAGTTCAATGGCTGGGTGCTGTCAGACGCTTTCCATGCTGCGGCAATCCGGATCTATCCGGTGGCTGAGTTTAAGGCTTTGAATTCAAGCGTGGATGAGGGACTGCAGGTACTCGATGCGGCCTTGAAATCTGAACCGCTTGATGTGGATGCACTGAGGGTGCCCTCGTTGTTCAACGCTGGCCAGCTTTATCACAGCAACGCCAAAGCATTGCGCTTCCAGAACGGCTACGGCGCACGCTGGCTGAGTCTCTACGGACAGGGGTATTCTACGATTGGCTGGCCGAACCTGTTCTACACTTATCAGGGCTTTACCGATGATGGCGCTTATTACGTCAGCGTCATCTTCCCTGTGAACCATCCTTCCCTTCTCAACCCCCAGGAGGTCACCCTCGATGATGCCTTCTGGGAGAATTACGGGACTTACGCGGAGAATACTCGGCTGACACTGGAGGCGGCACCGGACAACAGCTTCGTGCCTTCGCTGGTGCTCCTGGACCAGCTGGTGAGTTCCTTGCTGGTCCAGCCGGAGTGAGGTAGGTAGGAGTTGGGATGCAGAAAGGGCGGTATCTGAGCCATTCGGATGATCCTCGGGGTGTCGCTGGTGATTAAATCCCGGAAAAATCTTTAGGTTGGGATTCTGCCCTCAACCTGCCGATATTCCCCACTTATAAAAGCAGATTCCAGAAATAAAAAGCCCGCTTAAGCGGGCTTGAGTTTTACCGATCTTGGTTTCAGCTGGGGGCAGTCAAAGATGGCAGAAGAAACATTCTGCCAGCATCAATCACCGTTGAACAGCCTTTTTTTCCCGACATAGATTCCAAACCCAAAATAATTTTCCAGATCGGGTGGGGTGATGCCTTCCTGGCGGATCGACTGCAGGAATTCACGGTAGTTTTGGTTGGTGAGGTAGAGGCCTAATGCCCGCCACAACGATCTCAGAAATTCGCCCCACCCGTAGCGCTCCAGCAGGCCGCGCGATTCCTCCCGGATGCTGATAGTGTTGGTGCGCTGGAAAATATCCACCAATCCGGCTTCCTTCATCAGCAAAGTCCATTCTTCTGGCAGCAGGGGAGCAACATTGGCACCCAGATCCTGGGCTGCCCAGGCCTCCACCTCCCGGGGGACAGGGGTCCGCAGCCAGGTGGATTCATTGAGGCCGACAAAGCCTCCGGGTTTTGTGACCCGAAAATATTCCTGAATGGCCAGGCCCTTGTCGGGAGGAAAGGCGGTCACCGACTCGCTGATGACCACGTTAAACGTCTCATCGGGACAGGGAAGATCTTCAGCGTCAGCGAGCTGAAACTGGACCAGGTCGGTCAGCTTCAAATGGCGGGCCCGCTTCCGGGCTCTTTCGATCATAGCGGGATTGATGTCCACTCCCATCACCCGGCAGCCCATACAGTGTGCCAGATGGCAGGCGGTTGTGCCTACCCCGCAGCCGACATCGAGTACGTAGCTTAGAGGGGTGATGCGGGTGCGGTCTACCAGCTCTCTGGTGGCTTCCTGGCCGCCGAGATGCTTGGTGATGCCCAGCTGGGCTGCAAAATCGAAGAATTGATCTGTGTGCTTCATGTGTCTCTATCATAGAGGAGATCAGCCCGGCGGACAAGCTCCGGGAGGGTGGTTTGGGAGTAGTAAGGGAGTAGGGGGTGGGTCCGGTGCGCAGTGTGGAATAGCGATCACTGGTCCAGGAATCAGTGATCCAGGCTTGGGTTCCAGGCCGAGTTGGAGGGAGGGTTGTCCGCTCGCTTTCGGAAGCGCAGCCTAAGCTGCGCTTCCACCCAGGATGCTTTTTAATTGGTCCTTGTAGAGGTCGAACGCTTGCTTGCCCTTCTCGGTCAGCTTGCAGAGAGTGCGGGGATATTTTCCCTGGAAAGTTTTCTGGATCTCGATCAATCCGCCTTCCTCCAGTTTCTGGAGATGGACCGAGAGGTTGCCCTTGGTAAGCCCGGTGGCTTTCTTCAGATAGAGGAAGTCGGCGCTTTCCACCGCCTCGAGAATGGTCAGGACCGCCAGGCGGGCTGGTTCATGGATGAGCTTGTCGACCGCAGTGAGATCGGACCAGCTTTCATTGATGGGGGGAACTCCTTCAGTCATCCATGTCCTCCTCGGGAGCGGGATTCTCGGCCAGGTAGCTTCTGAAAGTAAAAGTTCCCGTCAAACAGAGGATCAACCCCACAGCTGCGAAAACTGCCGCCAGGCTGGCATTATCGGAAAGAGGGGAAATGGCAAAGATCACACCCAATACCAGGCTGGAGATGCCGACCGCCATCAGCCTTTTCAAGGATGCCTGATAGCCGATGGTAGCCAGGATAACGC
>JARROG010000154.1:0-4848 GCA_037384185.1 Anaerolineales bacterium
GGCCGCGTTGATCCCTCAAACCTTCGCTTTCCAGATCCCGGCCACCGCGCGCTGGTACTCTGACAGCACGGCAGCGGTCGTGCTGGTGTCTTCCCTGGTCACCCTGCTGATTTTTGTCTGGTTCAACCGCGCGAGCGATGGCATTGTCATCATCGGCCTGGGGCTGATTCTCAATCTGCTGGTGATCGCTGTGAACGGAGGATTGATGCCTATCGCGCCAGAAACGGCCATGGCCCTCTTCCCGGATCTGCCTCGCAACACCTGGCAGGTGGGAACCCGCCCGGGTAGGAGCAAGAATATTCTCCTGCCGTCCGAGAGCACACGTCTGGCGGACCTGTCAGACGCCATCCTGCTGCCGGAGAGGTTCCCCTGGATGCGAGCCCTGAGCCCGGGCGATCTGCTGATCGTGCTGGGTGTGTTCTGGCTGTTGGCCTTCGAATGGGAACAGCAGCCTGCCAGGCTGACAAGGACGCCGGAAGCCTATAAAGAACCGGTAAAGTAATTAGGAAAAGGTACATTGCCATAAGAGGAAGTGATTATGCTTACAGGATACCCAATACCATCCCGTAATTTTCTGGACCGTGACATGGATCTTCAATCGTCTAGCGGGATCAGCCGGCTGTTGGCTGCGGCTGTGATCAATCGCGAATTCCGAGATTTACTGCTGAGTGATCCTGAGAAGGCTCTGACCCAGGGCTACCAGGGAGAGATCTTTAACCTGGACTATCAGGAAAAAAGGCGGGTGCTCTCGGTGCGGGCTAAGAGTCTGACAGATTTCGCGCTGCAGCTGATGTCTTCCCAGGAGGAGGACCCCCGGGGAAGCGGGGACTGGATCCCTGTCCGCCAGGCAGCCCTGGTGCTGGACGCAGAGTAAAAGCGGAGGAAGTCAAAGAAGAATTACCGCTTAAAAGCCCCGTTATCTATCCAGTTCGGGATGATGTCCGGTTGTTGTATTTTGCATGAGGTGAACATTGAGAGAGCATTACTACGTTGACAGGGTTCCCCGGAGCACGGGAGAGCATCAGATTCACATGTCAGGTTGTCCGGAGTTCCCCAAACTCTTTTATCACCTGGGAACCTTCTTCACCTATCAGGAAGCCCGCAGGGATGCGGAAATTTACTATGATCAGGTTACCAGGTGTGTCCACTGCTGTTGGGAACTGTCAGAGGATAACAGCTGGTCGAGTGAGCTGAGCCGCTCCGAGTGACCTGGGCAATCCGGAGGGCGGAAAATTGTAATAGCCAGGGTGAAGGGGTGTAGATGGGGCTGGAAAGATGACACTTCAGGAACGTGGGGATTCAGGTCCGGAAGTGATCCTGTCGGACCAATATTATGTTGACAAGACCCTGGAGCTTTCCGGAGAGCGGCTCGTGCACCGGCGCGGCTGCCGGCATTTTCCAGGGGCTTCAATCTATCTCGGGAGCTTTGCTTCCGAGCGCGAGGCACTGCGTAAAGCCCGGCGATATTATGTTTGCGTTTCTGGCTGTACCAGGTGCTGCGGAGAAGGATCGAAAGGTTCTTGATCTAGTTATTTCTATTTCTCTGATTGAATTTCGATAATCGCGATTGAGAGCGGATTTCTGTCAATATCTGCAATCCCAGCGGTCACCATTGAAATCAGTGGTGAACCGATGCTAGAACTCGTACCCCTACCATATGCCGTAAGCTCAGACCTGATCAACAGACACCAGCGCTCCCTGGGCCTCATGGGCCTGGACTTTGAGGAGGGGCCGTTACGCTATTCCTTTAGCTGACGGTGATAACGCTGCTCTAGGTAGAGGTCAGAAATCTGGGACCAAGATGGATGAAAGTAAGATATCCGGACAACTGATTGCAGTTAACTGACCGCTGATTCCTATCATTTCGCTATACAATACAGTTATGTCCTCGCAGCCTGATTTTCCCTACACATTCGACCCCGACGCCTGCCAAGCCTGCGGTGGAAAATGCTGCCGCTGGGGCGGCTATGTCTGGGTCAGCGAAGCGGACATCCTGGCCATGTCACAGATCATGAATCTGGATCTGGATGCTTTTGCGGAAGAATATCTGCGGGCCTCTTATGGAAAGATTTCTCTTCAGGAGCGGCTCTGGGAGGGAGAATCGATCTGCAGCCTGTTTGATCCATATAATGGGCGCTGCCTGGTCTATCAGTCCCGCCCGGAGCAGTGCCGGACATTTCCTTTCTGGGATCAATATCGGAAGAACTTTAACAAGCTGCTGGCGCTGTGTCCGGGAGTCGGGGAACAGGAACTTAAATAAGGGACGAAATCCTTTTAAAGGATTTCGTCCCTTATTTCTTATCGAATCTCCTCGGCGCGTTCAGCCATCATGGCCCGCAGCTCCTTGGAGTCCCGCGGATAGGCCCAGTAGAACAGTGAGTAGATCACTCCGCAGACGATCCAAGGGACAGGAATGGTCCAGACCATCGCCTGGGTGAGGCCGATCTTGTCTGCCAACCAGCCGGCGAAGACGGCAACCAGAGCGGCAAAGCCGCTTTCGATAAAGGTGGTCATTGCGAAGGCGGTTGAGCGCAGCTCAGGCGGCACCGCGCCCTGCATCATGGGTTCCTTGGCGCCCTTCCCGGCCCAGCCGATCAACAGGGCGGTCCCGAAGCAGAGAGCGACGATGCTTGCGAAGGGCCAGTCCTGTGTTTGAGTGAACAGTACCCAGGTCAGCGGGACTCCACTGAAGACCGAGAACTGGCCTACCACGGCACGACCGTATTTAGGGCTGAGGCCTTCTGCCCAATCCCCCAGGAAGCCGCCGATAATATTGCTGATACCAACGCCGACAACGATGCCGGCAAATGCGATCCCAGCCTGACCTTCGGTGACTCCCAGGATTTCTACCATCCAGGTGATCATGAACAGCTCCATCACCCGCCAGGGCATAGTGCCAGTCAGTCCCTGGGCGATTGCCACCCAGATTGTACGGATTTTCAACACTGCGAGCATGTCTTTGGCCTGCATCTTATAGTGAGATGCGGCTTCAGCTGTGATCAAACCTTCCAGCTCGGGTTCAGCTGCGCCCCTCACTGGCTCCTCTACCAGGATCCAGATCACCAGGCCGGAAAGCATGCTCAAACCGCCCAGGGTGAAAAATCCCCAGCGCCAGAGATTTGGTGAAGCCAGGAAACCCAAGCCAACCACGCTGACCACGATTCCCAGGGTCCCGATGCCTTCCATCAAACCAAGGGCCCGGCCCCGCTTGCGGGGCGGAAAGGTATCAGACATCAAGGAAAAAGTAGCAGGCATCAGGCATCCCAACCCGATCCCGGAAATGGCCCGGATCCACAGGAGCTGTCCGAAGCTGTTCGTGAAACCTACCAGCAGAGTCCAGATACCCCAGATTCCGGTGCCGAAGACGATCACGTTCTTGCGGGGGAACTTATCTGCGATGTAGCCCCAGAAGGGGGCGCTGATTGACTGCAGGGCATTGCGAATGGTTCCCACCAGGCCCAGGTTGGCGTAGCTCAATCCCCACATTGCTCGCAGCGTGGGGAAAAGCACCGACATAGCCTGACCTTCCCCCTGGTCAACAAAGTAGCCAAATGCCAGGCCGAGCATAGTCCGCCAGCGGCTTTTTTCAGATCGGATTTTTCCCTTTGCCGGGCGGTCAGTTGTGTTCGCTGTCATATTTTTTCCTTATTTGCTGGAAATGATTGATAAATCTTCTCAGAAGGTTCCATTACACTCCCTGCCGGATGAAAAAGGGCAGTTTTTCAAGCGGTGCAGGATAATTCTGAATAACAGCTGGACCGTGAAAGATTTCTCCATTCCAGTGGTCCAGCCATTCTCCGGGAGGGAAGTAGATCTCCCGGGAACGCTGCCGGGGGTAAAGCACAGGGGCGACCAGCAGTTCGTCCCCTACCAGGAATTGGTCTTCACAGACCAGAGCCCTCTCGTCATCCGGAGCCAGCCAGAAGACTGGCCGGATGATGGGTTCGCCGGTCTCGACCGCCTGGCGGGCATATTTTTTCAGTAGTGGGACAAATTGCAGGTGAAGATTGGCATATTGGCGGCAGATCCGGTTGGTTTCCTCCCCGAAATCCCAGGGTGCCAGACTGAACTGCATCACCTGCAGGAAGACATTGGCCTGGGTCCAGCGCACGATAAGTTCCGGGGTAGGGTAGCCAAAATGCACAGATTTTTCAAGGAAAGGTGGAACATCGCTCAGACCCAGCGCTTCCTCATCAGGGTGGGGAGAGTTGTTCTTCAGCCGGTTTTCCAGGAATGGGATAACTATCCGGTGGAAGAAACCGCTGACCAGCTTATTGGTGGGGAAGCGGAAATAGGCATTGCCTCCGATCATGTCCGGGAACACGAAAGGATAGCCAGTCAGGGCCATCGACAGGGTGGAGGGGATGATCGAGCGCAGACCGTTGTCAGTTCCCCAGGTGCTCCAGAGATCCCAGAGCCGGAAGAAGATCGGGCTTTCCTGGTTCATCCAGCCGGAGCGAACTTCACAAAAACTGAAATTCTCTCCGATCCACTGAACATAACGGTAGGTGTATTCGTTGCGAGAGGCCAGCGGTTTATGAAAGACTCCGTCCTGGGGTACAAATTTTGCTTCACCAGCATCGAATTTATAGCCATCCAGGCCCACCCGATCTGCAAAATGGTCCAGGCGTTCTTTATACCAGTCCAGGGCGGCGGGGTTGGTGACGTCCAGCAAATACCCGGCTCCCTGCCACCACCTCACCCGATAAGGATCCCTGTCCGCTTTTCGCACGAGATAGCCAGCGTCGGCTGCTTCTGCCCCGGCCTGGGAGTAAGGGTGAATGAAAGGGATCAACCAGGCAGTCACTTTGAAATTCAACTGATGCAGCTGTTCGATCATAGCGGAAG
>JARROG010000155.1:0-4832 GCA_037384185.1 Anaerolineales bacterium
CAGGTAGCCACCCCAGTTATATTCATTAAAAAGGTTTCCAGCCAGATCCTTATCCTTCATCCAAGACACAGCTTCCATAGGGAACATTTTTGCCTCATAGCGATCCATCAGGCTGTCTTTATTGACCTGGTAAGTCTTCAGACCTGCCGCAAACAATAGCGACCCGATCAGCATGAAATTTATGATATTCCTTGCCAATGGGTTGAAGTCTCGCTTACTATGTTCCGCTTCTTCAGCTATCGTCTTTAGAATCCTAAATCTATCCCTGGCACCCTTAAACCAGCCATCAACAACAAACGACAACTGAGATGCCAACACCGGCGCTGCAACAATCGCAAAAGGTCCAAAATTCCTTCGGGCTGTAAAAGCCGCCCAAGAGAACGCCAAGACAGGAAGCAGTTCCCTGCCAGACGGTTTCCTGTTAGACAACGCAAAGAAGGCCATCAGCCCCAGCAGCATCCACAGCATTGGCTGCTGAAAAGCCTGATGAAAATCCGGAGAAGCCCATTCATTAATCAAATTTTGTAGTGTTTCGATTCCCACAGTGTTAAAGGGAATCTGCCAGATGGCAATCCCGAACGGATTGATCAAGACAGCCAAACCACTAAGAACTACAAATCCCACCAGGATCCAGATCGATTGGTCCAGTATTTGCTCACCACTGGATGCATTTAAGAACTGCTCCAGGACGTTACAAACCAATACTGTTCCCAAATATATCAAGCCGATCACATATCCCCCGTGGAGATTGCCCCACAGGGCAAATATGGGCAGCAGCCAGATCAGTATTCTCCAGTTTTGTATACCTTGATATTTTGAAATCAGCCAAGTCACGAGTGACAATAACACCAGTGACATGATTTGCGGCCTGGGTGACCAAACTACGCTGGATGTTATCGCTGCCAACAGCAGTACCGCGCCACGCAGTAATGGATGCCCCTTCATCTGCAGGTAAACCAGACCCATTGATATCACCGCACAGGAAGCTACCCATACTGATAGTCCAGCGAAGTTGCCTGCACGAAATATCGCATACATGAGTACCTGGGAGAGCCAGCTGTGATTGGTCCATTCGGTTCCATTCCGGGTCGATGAGAATGTGTCCACCCGATAAACCGCGTGTTGAGCTACGGTCTCCTCGCCTGCCCGCAGGTGCCACCACATATCTGTGTCCAGCGGTACCCGCACAGCCATGATCCAGATCAATAGAAGCACGATCAAAGGGTACAATTTTTCTTCTTTTATCCAGGTCATAGCAGATCCCGTAAGGAGCATATTAAGGCAAAGCGGAATTCATAATGATCAAACTAGCCGTCCCGTCGCGATAGAGTTCCGTCCATCCAGTCGCCGATCCCAGGTAAGACACCAACTGTGCGTCAGCTGGCATCAGAATCCATTCCACCTCATATTTATCGAGGATATCCATCCAGCCTGGCTGCTGGGTAATTACTTTCTCATATTCCCGGGTTAAATCTTCACCATAGAAATCGGTCTGCCCATCGATGAAAACCAGATTTTCCGGCCAAAGACGATAGAGTAGATACCCTCCCCATGGGAAATAATTAAATCCGTTTCCGGAAAGCGGATTTTCCTCCATCCACTCGACGGCATCAGTCGGGAAAACATCCGGCATAAATCTATTGCCTGCTTTCTCGAAATCGAGCTTGGCGCCGCTGATCAGTAATCCCAGGGCCACAAGCACTATACCAACTCCCAATACGCCCCCTCGGATTTCATTTTCCGTTTGGCTAAGTCTCTTCTGGAACCTGATCAGCCATCCTGTATTCCGGGTGTCCAGGATCCAATTTGCCGTCTGTTTGCACAGTATAGGCACAACCACTACCAGATATAAAGGGATATTTCGGCCAGAATAAAGAGCTAACGCTGTCCATCCTGCAATCAGCAAGGCATAGACAGTGTTCAAGCGAGTCCGGGATAAACCCAGGATCAATATTGATCCAATCACAACAAGCAGAAAAGGCCAGAAAGCCGGGCTCTGGAAATCAGGAGGGAGATATTCGGCGGTATGGCTCACAAGATAATGATTTCCGAGGAACCCAAAACCGGTTTTCCAAATGTCCAGGCCGGCAGGGTTGATCAAAGACACCAGAAACGACGCTGGACCAATCAGCAGCATATCTCGCATTTGGCCTTTTCGGTAGTTATTTTCGACGATTCCTCCCACAGCGTATGCCAACCAGATTACAAAACCCGCCAGGAATGCTCCATGTAAGTTAACCCAGAACAGCATTATTGCTGGAAACACAATCCAGTTCCTTCGCAATCCAAGCCTCATGCGGTCCAACTCAACTGTCCATAATACAGTCAACAGAATCGTGAAGATATGCGGCCGGGTAAGCCAATGAATACTGCCGGCAGCGGCTGCGATGATGCTTCCTGTTAAGGCAATCAAACTCATATTGCTAAGCGCCAGGCTATGCTTATAAACCAGCCAGTACGACACAGCCAGAACAAGTGCCGTTAGCCAGACAACGCCATTGAGACCGGCAGCTTTATAAGATATTGAAAAAATCACATCCGACAACCATTCGTGCGGAGTCAGTGGGTCCCCCGTCTTCGTAAACGAGAATATGTCTTCCCGCGGTATATTGCCGCTATCAAGAACATAGTTACCCAAAGTAATGTGTCGGCCGAGATCTCCATCAACATTCATCAAGCGAGGACCCAGGCCAATCACAGCAGCGAAAACTGCTGCAAAGAGGATCTCTCCTAGGCGAGGGAGTATGCGGGCGGCGATTCTTTGAGTCAGCTTGGGCTTAGTCATGGCAGCGTTGTGGTCCCCAAACCGATTTCATTGACATGGACCGGAGCTGTAAGATCATAATAAACAGTATAATCGCCAATTCGTTTTTCTTCCCAAGAAATACCCAATTCTCCAAATCGTTCTTGCAGATATGCTTCAAGTGCCGGATGACGAGTGACAATATAAGCAATTTCATCAGAACTTTCTACCTGTTCTGTATACGGCAGGTACCGGTCATCCCTTTCTGTATAGCGGAAATCTTGATGGTAAGGAAGTCTAGGGCTGAAGATTATCTGCTCCTCGGAAAGGAAAGCAACAGGATAAGACACCCAGTAATTACTATATCCGGTCGTTATATTTTGGTCTCCCAGAAACATCAGCAATTCTCCCGTATATCTCTGATCGACCTGAGCAACCGGGTCAAATTGCGTTGTCAATCCCGGAGGAATAGTTAGGCGGGATTGCAGAGTACCGCCCAAATTGAATATAAGAACAAGTGCTATCAGTCCCCATTCAATCAGTAAATTACCTCTCGCACCGCGGGATATAAATTCTGATCCTAAAATAGCCATTGGAAGAACCAGTGGTAAAAAATACCTTCCAGAAGGGTCATCTCCATAGGGTGCAAGAATAAATCCCATTGACAACACAATGCCGATCAAAAACAACAGTACGAACCCGCGGTTCCTGGTCTTTAATAGCTGATTCCCACTGGATATTAGCACTGCAATCCAGAATGTCAGGACAAACGGGATAAGCGGAAGCATTAACCAGGAAATACCCCATGGTGGACGAATACCAGTAATAACGGTACCGCCGAAAACCAGCAGGTTCCTGATCCTGATCATTGGTTTCAACAAGCTGATGTTCGAATTCACATCAGCGATCGCCCCTCCCAACAGTTCTGTCAAGATGGAACCATTTCCGGTGGCCACGGCAGAGATCCACCAGGGAGCCGATCCCACCAGGAATCCCAGTACGGCGACAATTCCGAATTTGAATATAATCGCCTTTTTCGTTTTGCTTGACTGAAGGATTTCCCAGATTAAAATCAGCAAGACCGGGATTGTGTAAACAAGACTCAACCCGATCACCCAAAAAGCCAAACCTGCCCCAATACTCCAAAAAAACCAACCAAATAACCGCCCATTACGAGAGAACGATTCTTCCCACTGCAATTCATCCAACAGCCTCCAACCACTTAACAATAATAAATTCCCCATTAACAGCATTTCACCATAGCCACCTAAACTGACTGTAGAATAGAGTGTGACATTAACCGGGGGTATTGCTACTAGCAATCCAGCATAGAGCGCTTTCCGGGAAGATCCGAGCAACCGCGCACCAAGCATGATAGTGGTAGCCACAGTTCCCAGATAAAGGAGGCACTGGACTAACCGAATAATCCAGACAGACTCACCGAATAACTTAAAAAACAAAGCCACCAGTATCGCATCAAAGCTTCCCATATATGATTGCCCATAAAAGAAAGGCATCAGCTGGCCCTGATTGATATGACGAGCCATCAAAGCGACGATAGCCTCGTCTGCGTTGAACGGAGTAACCTGGGGTGACCATACCAGCAGCTTTAAAGCCCCCGCAAGGAATATCGGTATGCCATAAACAAGTACAGGTGGGATCTTTCTTGGTTCCAGCATATTCTTTCCCATTCAACAGTGTAACAGCGGCTGGTTATAGATTTATCGACGGGTTCTAGTGAGCATTATAGCAGGAGCTAAACTTTACCGCTCTTGTCAGTCCTATAAATCCTGTAAGCTTACTTTTAGATACATTTGGCTTGCGGAAAAGCAGCTCGAGGTTACCTCATGAGCTATCAGTTGGCAGGGTTTTCGTCTCTTTGGGCGGGTATGTAGTCCGCAAAACTGCGTTCTGGTAAATCCACAAAGAAAATGACCGGAACAAAAGGTAACCTTTCTAGCGGTTCATAATCATTGCGAATGCCATTTTCAGTATGTACAATTACCAAAGAAACCCTTCTTTGCAAGCTCGTCTGAAACCACCTCGCATATCAAATAAACCCAGAGGACCAATACAAAAACTGAGACAA
>JARROG010000156.1:0-4830 GCA_037384185.1 Anaerolineales bacterium
TTCATAAGAGATCGTCCTGTCAGATTGTGAGGTTTCAGTGAAGCATCGCTCAGGGAAGCTTCCAATACGCCACGCGGTCCAGATAGGCAGTAAAGCCTGCTGTGTCTGAGGCGGCAACCAGCACCCCGAAGCGGCCCTTGGAGAAGGTATCGTCATTAAGCTCGAAGACTTGATTGCCGTTGATGAAACCTGTCAGTTTTGAGTCTTTGGCTTTGATGCCCAAACGGTTCGTGCCACCCGGTCCGGCGTCAATATAAGCGCTGGTGGTCCATTTCTTGATCGTGGTATATTCTTCCGAATCACTTTCCCAGGTGCTGAGGCGGAAGGATCCATCGCAGCTGATGCTGATCAAATACCCCTGGCTGGTATCTGGGGCGCGGAAGATCAAGCCATAACGGTCTTTACCGCTGCACTCGTCTCCAAAGGTTCCTGTCACTTCCAGGTAGAAGTTCTTTAAATCACCCCAGGAAAGGCTCCAGGTCTCATAGCTGTTGGCTTTCTTGGCGATCAGCACCATGCGGTCGTCATCGATCTGATAGCTGGCCTGGTTGTCCTCATAGAGGTAAAAATTGACAGCTCCGTCAAAGTCGTCATCGAAAGTGGGCAGCCCCAGGGAATTTACAGGATCTCCGGATACCAGCGTGGGAGTGAGGGTGATGGTAGCAGTTGGAGTGGGAGAAGGAGTAAGTGTTAAAGTTGGTGTTTCTGTGGGGATTGGCGTATCGCCTGGTTCGGGTGTGGCGCTGGGAACTTCCTGTTCAGGAGGTTGTCCCTGTTGGCTCGAGTCTTCCTGCTCGACAGCGGCTGCCGTCTGAGTGGCGGCGACCATGGCAGCAATAACCTGCTCAGCGTCCTGATTTTGTGAGGGAACCCGGGGGGCGCACCCTGCTGTAAGTGTGATTAACAATCCAAGGATCAACACCCTTTTCATTTCAGCTCCTTACTGCCAGTTAGAATTTCGGCAGTATCATACCATGGTTTTAAGTGTACACGTTTGTAAGCTGGCGTCAACTGTCCCAAAAGCAGCTCCAGCTGTCCTGTGAAGTGTTGTACAACCCAGGCGGACCTTCTCCGTATATTCTATATAGCAAATAGCAATCCATCTTATTATTTTGCAGGGTAGCTCCCTTGTTTTTGGAGAATTGATGATGAAGAATCGAATATTTGTCTTGATAATCTTTGGGATGCTGGGGTTAGCAGCTGGCGCTTGTATGCCGGCACCTGGGGGGAAAGAGCTGAGGCAGTCCGCTGAGGAACTCGGCTTGCAAGGCGCTGATCAGGTTGAAGCAGAGGTCATGATGGGCGCTGGAGAACTTGAGGTCAAAGGTGGAGCTGACCAGCTGCTGGAAGCTGTCTTCCGCTACAGCGCTGACGACCTGGTCCCTGATGTCGTATACAGAGTTGGGGAAAATTCGGTCGGCTCTCTGCGTGTGGGACAAGATGAAAGACCTGCTAACAACTTCAATGGCAGCTACTATAATAAATGGGAGTTGAGATTTAACAGCGAGGTTCCCCTTACCCTCATTGTCACCATGGGTGCTGGGGATTGTTCCCTGGACTTGGAGGACATCAATCTGCGCACCTTGGCTCTGACCATGGGGGCGGGTGAAGCTAATTTGGATCTGGGCGCCCCTTCTGAGCAGGATCTGGATGTTGAAATTCAGGGAGGCGTGGGACAACTGACAGTGAATCTTCCACCTGATGCCAGGATCGAGGCCGAGGTAAGCGGGGGTTTAGGGGAGATCAATCTCAGCGGACTGCAGGGAACCAACGGGTTCTGTGTTAGCGAGTATCAAGGCGCCGGTCCGGTGATCCGAATCAAAATTCAGGCTGGTATCGGTGAGTTGAATCTGCTGGTTCGCTGATTTCGGCTGGGCGAATGATTATATGATGGGAGGAAAAAATGGATTTCGGTAAATTGTTTTCGCGGGCCTGGGATCTTCTTAGAGAGAACCTGTTTCTAATCCTGCTGGGAGTGCTGGCGGTGCTGGGGGGAACTGGGTCGGGAGGTTCATCTCAATTGAGATTTGCATTCCAGGGAGGAGATTTCCAATGGCAGGACCTACCCCGCTTTGATTTTGGAAGTGGTGTCGGGAATTGGGACCTGCCAGCAGCTGCTGTAGGCGGCATTTTGCTGCTGGCGTTGGTAGGGCTGCTGGTTGGTCTGATCTTTTGGGTTGTGGGAACCATCGCCCGGGGGGGAATGATCAGCGCTGTGAATGACCTCGAGGAAAACCAGCAGACGGATTTTATGACCGCCTTTCAGGCTGGCTGGGATAAAGGCTGGCGGCTGCTGGGGATCGCGCTGGTACCCGCTATACCCGGCCTGCTGATGGCGGCTCTGCTGGTGGGCAGCCTGGTCCTGTCAGGAGGATGGGATTTTGTCGGCAGGTTCGATCCTGCCCGGGATGGTTGGTCATTCCTGACCCCGTTATTGGTTGCAGCCTGTCTGCTAGTTCCAGCAGCGTTGATTCTTTCCTTATTGAGCAGATTTGCCAATCGGGCCTGCATGCTGGAAGGAACGGGAGTGTTTGCATCCTACCAGCGGGGTATCGAGGTTCTGAGTGATAACCTGGGATTCGTCCTGATCCTTTTCCTGCTGCAGCTTGCAATCAGCATTGGTGTAGGATTGATCATGTTCGTACCTGCCATCTTATCCGCTTTGTGCTGCCTGCTCTGGCCGCTGCTGATCCTTTTCCAGGCAGCTTTTATCGCGTATTATTCCATCCTCTGGACCCTTGCCTGGCGGGAGTGGGTTGGGGATCCTGCATTGGAGGTCTGAGAGCAAGCAGCTAAAACCCATACCGGGGCGATTCCTCTTGTTTTGTTAGCAGCCAGGAGGCGCTTGAGGTCCAGGGATCGCCCCTGGGAAAATTCAGGAGACATCCCGATAATCACAGGATGGGGAGGTTTCTTTCTGAAAATCACACTAATCCACTTCCACTTGTGGATTGTTTGAGCTGTAATATTAAATATCTGTATAATGGCTTGAGAGTTGATTTACAGAACGGTTGGAAAGCGTTATAGTTTAATGACAATCAAAGCAGAAGATGGAGCAAAACCTATGAAACTTAGAGTTGGAGATCAAGCACCAGATTTTACACTTCCTAGCCATTTGGATAAAGACGTCACCCTCAGTGAATATCAGGGAAAAACCACAGTGCTGGTTTTTTTCCCCCAGGCTTTTACTCCGGTTTGAACCAGCCAGATTCCGTCATATGAAGCGGAGTACGCTAAATTTGCGGAATTGAACGTCCAGGTTCTGGGCATCAGTGTTGATCATGTACCGGTATTAAAAGCGTGGGCAGAGGATATTGGTGGGATCACCTACCCTTTAATGAGTGATTTTTGGCCTCACGGGGAAGTCGCCCGAAAATATGGCGTATTCCGGGAGGACGATGGCTATTCCGAAAGAGCGATCTTTATCATCGATAAGCAAGGTGTCATTCAATATATTGACATCCACGATATCGATGAGCAGCCTGATAACGAGGTGCTGTTCAAGGAGATCAACCGCATCCAGCCAGAGCATAAACCAACAAAAGTCGAAGAAGAGCAGCCGGAAGAGGACGAACTCACCCTGGAAGGTGTGATGCTGTTCTGCAATAAATGGTGTCCCGGGTGCCGGCGGGCCAGGGTTTGGTTTGAGGAAAATGGTATCGACTATAAAGAATTCGATGTCACCCGCGATCCGGTGGCTGCCCGCCAGGTCAAGGAGTGGACTGGCGGGAACCTCACCACGCCAACCTTTTACATCAACGGAGAAGTGGTGATCGATTGGAAATTAGATGAGATCTCAAGGCTGCTGAAGTAAGGCGGCAGCCCGACCCGGAGCCTGAATTAAGGCTCCGGGTTTTTTTATTTAAATATCCCCAGTATTTGATCAGACAGGATTCAGTCTGCGGTGGGAGGTCAGATTCCTTCGGGTGGCTTGACAGGAGAAAGCCTTATCTTATAATCTATTCAAACACTGTATATTCAATACCTGAATAGTATGACAGAAAAACCACAATCCATTACTCTGGAATATATTCTGCTGGGTTTATTGAAGGACCAGCCTGATCACGGCTACGCGCTCTTTGAAAGGGTCCAGGGGATCCCCGAACTGTCTTTGATCTGGAAGGTGAAGCGCTCCAAACTCTACTACTTATTGGACAAATTAGCTGGAGAGGGTCTCCTGTCACAGTCGATCCGCTCCCAGGAAAGTACCCCTGACCGCAAGATCTATCAGCTTACCGAGCAGGGAGAATCAGTCTTCCAGTCCTGGCTGAGTGAACCAGTTTTGGTTTCCCGCTTTGTACGCATTGCATTCCTCTCCAAATTGTATTTCGCTCTCCAGGTTGGCAGTGCTGCTGCCCTCGATCTGATCGATCAACAGCTGGCAGTCTGCCAGGACTGGTTGGAGAGCCTGGAAGGGGAAGCTGACCAGGTTCCCGAAGGAGAATTCATTTCTGTTCAAGTTTACTCTTTTCGGATTGGTCAGATCACTGCCATGATCGACTGGTTGAAAAACTGTCGGGAACAGATTCTCGCTTAATTTATTTACTGGATGGCTATCAGCCATAGAAGGAGTATTCGAATGAAGAAGCTTGCCTTGATTATCACTTTGTTGACACTCAGTTTGGCTGGCTGCGGTTTGCTTCCTGGTGCGGCGTCACCCGTCCAAAACCTCGAGATCACTGATTCCACTGGACATACTGCCCAGCTGACCGGCCTTCCGGAGCGTATTGCCATTGCGGGTAAGGCTACTGTCCTGGTTCAGGACACGATCTTCCTGTTCCAGGAAGCCAGCGAGCGAGTGATCGCCCTTGAAAATCGCAAACAGTCAGC
>JARROG010000157.1:0-11147 GCA_037384185.1 Anaerolineales bacterium
GATAGTCAGGGAAGCGTTCTAAGACAACAGCTTCATTCGATGCGAGGACTGTTGTTTCTTCGTTCATGCCTGGTTATCCTTATTTGCTAATCTATCCATCAACTCCGGAAAATCTCGCAGGTCGATCAGGTCCGGTCCAAGGAGGGGTACAGGCACTCCATCATCCTCTCCTTCCTGGTACCAGCGGACCTCTTTGATGGATTGGTTGTCAATCTTCTCCTGAATCTTCATCAAACCAAACAACAGCGCCTGGGGACTTGGCGGACAGCCAGGCACATAGACGTCGACAGGGATGTATTTATCGACTCCCGAGATCACGTTGTATCCCCGCTTGAAAGGACCTCCCCCGGAAGCACAGGCGCCCATGGACAGGACATATTTCGGTTCTGGCATCTGGTTGTACAGCCGAACCACTTGAGGGATCATCTTCTTGGTTACCGTCCCGGAGACGATCATCAGGTCGCATTGGCGCGGGCTGGGACGCATGATCTCCATCCCGAAGCGTGACAGGTCAAACCGAGCTCCTGCAGTGGCGATCATTTCAATCGCGCAGCAAGCCAGACCAAAAAACATCGGCCAAACTGAGTACCTGCGTCCCCAATTATAAATTCGATCCAGGGTTGTAATTGCAACAGACTCCTCTAACTCAGGGGGGATTTCGTATCCAGGCTTGTTAAGTTCTTCCGGCATGAAGATCTCTCCTCTCTTTCTTCCCAGGCTGAAAAAATAGCAACTTCTCTATTATATTGCCCGACCGCTTCCCTTGTCAATCAATATTTAAAACTAAATTTTTTTGTTTTATTCACAAATCATGCTATACTGGGGACATGCAATCAACCCGCAGCCGGATACTCGACTACCTCGAGGAACACCCCCGCTCATCCACCGCTGAGATCAGCCGTTACCTCGATCTCACAGAATCCAACATCCGCTATCATCTGGATATACTGCTTGAACGTGGTCAGATCCTGATCACGGATAAACGCTCTCCGGGGGGTGCAGGCCGGCCCATCTTGCTTTACAATCTGGCATCCCCCGCTTTAGGAGATAACATTTACCCCCTGGTAATCCACCTCATGGATTGGATCGCACAATCCAACCATCCTGAGGAAATACTTCAGGAACTTGCCGGGGATATTGTCGGTCAGGAAAGCTCTCTACCAGCGAACCGGATCAAGCGCTATAACCAGGCAATAGAATTTCTCGATAAACGCCATTACCGGGCCAGCTGGGAAGCCCGGGCGGAGGGTCCCCAGGTCTCCCTGCGTCATTGTCCTTATCAGGACCTGGCCAAGCTGAATCCCCTGATCTGCCAATTAGATGAGCATATCCTTACCATGCTGTTCGGCGGGGAAATGAAACTGACCCAACGGCGGCATTTTGGGAAAGATCCATTTTCTCCCTGCATCTTCAATCCCCCAGATGAACAGATTGAAAAGAGGCTCAAATTCTGATCCTTGGCCAGTCATCCAGTATCAGGTACCTTTGGGTTGCCCACCTTCCTGATCATGTTCAGTCATGCTGGCCGTGGTGGGCATGACCGTGGGCTTCGCTTTCCGCACAGGAAGAAGCTCCTTGGAGTTGCCCATCCAGGTAGCATTCTACGGCTTCCTGCACAGTACCAGCTGCCCCAGTAGCAGTTTTTATTCCAAATCCTTCAAAGAACTGGATGGCCCGGCCTCCCATGCCCCCACTGAGCATCACATCCGCATTTTGCTCTTTAATAAAACCAGGCACCTGCCCAGGTTGATGAGCAGCATAAAACGGATTCTCCACCATCTGGACCGATTGGATCTGGAGGGGCAGCGGCCGAAATGATGGGCAACCTGACTCTCTAAACCCTGATTTGTTTCTGCTGAAACGGCTATACGCATTGCTATTCTCCTTTCTAGTCAATCTTGATTTTATAATCAAGCACCTGGACCCTAGGATTTCTACTACTCTTTAGCTGACAGATGTTGATCCAGAGATCCTTGATCGAGCTAGCAGCTGCCCCATCAGGCCGAAATTTCGTCACAGGGATTCCGGCAGCCATCGATTTGGGAATGTCCAGATCGAACGGGATCTTACCTAGAAGGACTGCACCGGTTTCCCGGCAGAGAGCTTCGATCTTCTGCACACCCTGGGGGTAGATATCCGCTTTGTTAACTGCCACATAACTCGGCACTCCAAAGTAATCCACAGTATTCAGCAGGCGCTTGAGATCATGGATTCCGGATAGAGACGGTTCTGTGACCGCCAGGACAGCATCTGCTCCAGAAATCGCTGAGATCACCGGTCATCCTATCCCGGGAGGTCCATCCACGAGCATCCAACTGCCTGCTGCCCTTTCTTCCAGGAAATCCAGAGCCTGGCGTTTGATATGGGCCACAAGCTTACCAGAATTCTCCTGGGCCGGATATAAATGGGCATGAAATAGGCGGCCAAAATCAGTCTCAGAGATGTACCACTCTCCCGCATTCACAGGTTTCATCATGATGGCGTTTTCCGGGCATTCATACAAGCAGGCTGCACAGCCCTCACAAGCAAGGGAGTCTATTCGAAAAGAAGTTAGGTCCTGAATCACAGCTTCAAAGCGGCAAACCTCTTTGCACCTTCCACAGGCACTGCAGAGCTTGGGATCGATCTGAGCCAGTGCCCTACCCTGAAAGACCTCTTGCTGGACTCTCTGACAATTCAGTACCAAATCCAGATTGGATGCGTCGACATCTGCATCCACCAGCACCAATTCCGGACCATCACCCCACGCAAGATCAGCCAACGCCGCGGTCAGGCTGGTTTTTCCTGTCCCTCCTTTTCCACTGAGAATGACCAATTGGGGCACAGTCACTCACTCCTTTCCTGGCTGGTTATTTGCTTCCACAGAACAATAAAATCTTCCTGATAATCAGGGTTGATTTCCACCAGACTTCTACCCCGGGCAAGTCCTTCACCGATCGCCCGGTCCAGGGGGATCTCCAGGTAGACTGGAATGTCATGTTCCTGACAGAAACCCCTGATATCCACATCCCCAACGCCAACCCGGTTAATGATCACTCCAGCAGGAACTCCTAACTCTCTGGCGACCTGGGCAGCCTGTCGGAGATCATGCAGGCCAAAAGGGGTTGGCTCCGTCACCAATATAAGGTGATCCGCGCTGCGGATGGCTTCCACGACCGGACAGGACGCACCCGGCGGAGAATCAATGATTTCCACCCGAAAATCATCTGGTGGATCCCAGGTTTTCAAGGCTGCTATTACAGGAACAGCCAGAGGTTCGCCTTCCTGCAGGGAACCCTGCCGTAAATATAGATCGCGAACTACAGGACCTCTCTCTAGCTTTCCGATCCGGTAGGGGATTTCCTTTATTGCTTTTTCCGGGCAGCGCAAAGTACAACTGCCACATCCATGGCAAAGGGATGGAAATACCTGGGGGGTTTCTCCCAGCACAAGCAGGGCATTGAATTGACAAATCTCGCTGCAGATCCTGCACCCAGAGCAGCGCTCAAGGTCCACTTCGGGAATGAAATGGGTGACTTCCTTCTCTTCTGTGAAGTCTGCTCTTAAGAAAATCTGTGCGTTCGGCGCTTCCACATCACAATCACTGACCAAGACAGGTCCGAGACCTTGTTGTTGTAATGTACGGGCTAATGAGACCGCAATGGTGGTCTTCCCGGTCCCCCCTTTCCCGCTAGCAACTGCAATTACCATCGTCCACCGCGGCCTCGTCCAGCGTGCCGGCCATCGCCTGTTGGGCCAGTGGCGAGCTTGAGCTCCCCTTGCTCAAATAACTTAACCAGCTCCCGGGGAGTACCGCCGCTGGCCAGGTAAGCTTCTATTCCCGCTGCCTGCAATGCCTGGTAGGCGTTTGGTCCATACCTACCGCTCACCACGACATCTACACCATGGTCTGCTAACAACTGCACAACCCTGGAGCCAGCTCCTTTAGCGTCATTGGCTGCCAGGTTATCAATTTCCTGCCATGATGCTCCTGCAGAATCTGTGATTAAGAAACATTTGCAGCGTCCGAAACGAGCGCTGAACTGGCGATCTGGATCTTCCTGAAGGGCAGAGATAGCGATTTTCATAGCTAGTCCTTTACAGCATTAAGCTGCTGATAGCGTTCCTTTAAATCGGCGATCTGCTGCTGGACTTGAGCTAGATTGTCCAGCCAGATTCCCAACTGGTCCCAGCCGGTTTCATTGATCTGGTAAACCCTTCTTTTCGGCCCCTTGGTATCTTCTTCGTCCCAATGTGAATCGACCAAGCCCTGCTCTTCCATATCCCGCAGATTGCGATAGATGATGCTTGAGTCCAGGCATTCCGGGTCGAACCCCAGCGTTTCCAGCTGCTCGATCAGTTCATAGCCATGCGATCCATCCTCAGCCAGCATTAGCAGCAGGCCGGGCCGCAGAAGCAGCCCAGTCCCCCGCCTGCGGCGTTTGCGGCATGGTCCAGGATCTCCACCTCTCCTACCAGGCATAATACCTCCCCGCTCCCCCTGAGATAGGGAAAGCAGACCAAGTATATTCCTCTATATGCATTTTGTCAATAGATGGAGTGCAAATAGATCAATCGAGTCAGAGATCTTCCTGAGTAGGCAGGTAGGGCATTTCCGGTCCAGAAAGTTCCAGCATCTCCGAGAGGGCAGCCCGGACAGCAAGGCGGTCATCCCAGGGATACTCCACCTCCCCAAAACACATTGATTGTTCGTGCCCCTTTCCACACACCAAGACTACGTCGCCAGCTTCTGCCATTTGCAGCGCCCTGCGAACTGCTTGCCCCCGGTCCCTGACGCGAAAGAGATTCCTGCCCTCAACAGCCCCCTGCTCTGCCGCGCCCTGCATCATCTCCTCCAGGATATCATCCAGGGATTCGGTGCGCGGGTCTTCCGCGGTGAGGATGGTCACATCCGCCAGGCGGGCAGACTCTTCAGCCATCAAGCGCCTCTTTTCCTGGTCTCGCAATCCGGCTGATCCAAAAACGGCAATAATCCTGCCTACTCCCAGCGAACGCCCAGCCTGAAGTGCTTGTTTCAGCGCGTTTGGAGTATGAGCGAAATCGACCAGCGACACAAAATCCTGGCCAAGGTCCACCCGCTCCATCCGCCCCGGGATTGCCTTCAACCCAGCAATCCCTCCCTGAACAGCTTCCCAGTCAACATCCAGCCCAGACACGCAGGCAGCCGCCGCAGCCAGGCAGTTTGAGACATTGTAATCACCCAATAAGTCAGAGTGGATAGGGATCACCTTCTCCTGGTGCCGCAGCTTGAAATCAATCCCGGTTGGATCCATTCCAAAATCAACTGCCTGGAAATCCGCTGGCTCTTTGGTACTGTACTCAACTCTCGGCAATTCTAAATCCCCCACAATTCTATTCAACATCGGATAGGATCTATCATCCTTATTGAGGACTGCAAGTTTATTGACTGGCTGTTCTTTTTCCTCGGATTTGCGGACCAGTCGGAAGAGCTCAGCCTTGGCCTGCAAATAAGCCTGGTAATCTCCATGATAATCGAGATGTTCATGGGTGATATTGGTTACCACCCCGATGTCAAACTCACAAGCCCTGACCCGCTGTTGAGCCAAGCCATGAGAGGTTGCCTCAAGAACCACGTGACTGATCCCAGCCTTGACCATTTCAGCCAGATAGTACTGAACATCCATGGCTTCCGGTGTGGTGACATGAAACCCAGTATCCAGTGTTCTCCCACCAATCACCGCATTCACAGTAGATCTCAAACCAGCTCGAAATCCAGCAGAGATCAAGATCTGGTAGATCAAGTTAACAGTTGTGGTTTTCCCATCTGTCCCGGTGACTCCAATCACCACCAAATCCCGGGCTGGAAATCCATACCAGGCAGCCGCCAGCTGGGCCAACGCCTCCCGGGAGTGCTCAACCTGCAGATAGGGAACAGCCAGTTCCTGATAATCACCGGATTCCTTCGATCCTAAGACAGCAGCAGCGCCCGCATTCAGCGCATCGGAGATATAATCGTGGCCATCCGCATGCTTTCCTGGCACTGCCACATAAAGAAAACCAGGCTCAACCTGGCGTGAGTCCAGGGTGATGCCCTGTATGTCAATCCGATCCAGTGGGAGAGGATTGAGGATCTGTATATGCTGGGTCAAATCAAACAGGTTCACAATTAGGTTCCAGCTCCTTCCCTGATGAGAAAAACGCCCGGAATTATCCAGGCGTTTTTATTGTACACCATGAAATCAGGGGTGTATCAGCTAAGCTTGTCGTGCATATCTGAAAGCTGAGAGGCTACAGAGTTATCGTAAAGCATGTCATCAACCTGAATCTTCAGGCCACCCAGCAAGCTGGGATCTACCTCAAATCGAACATCCATCTTTTTTGTGGCATGCTTCAGAATATCTTCCTCAATGACAGATTTTTCTTCATCAGTCAACGGTAAAGCGCTGGTGACAACAGCAGAGTCGCCCTCAAATTTCTTGGTCCATCGCCTCACCGATCAGTTTCTGGGCTGCAGCAATCGCCAGTGCTGCTACCTGCCCGCGGACATCGGTCAAAGTGCGCTTACGTTCTTCCTCTGCATCCTTGAGAGCTTCTTGATGGATTTCCTTGGCTTTTTGATTAGCCTCGGCCTTGATGTTATCAGCAACCTCGTCCGCCCGTGCAGATGCTTCACGGACGATCTCATTGGCTTTCGATCGGGCTTCGTCCAGGATTTTGGCCGCTTCACTTTCAGCGTTCTCGCGGTCCTCTTCCGCTTTCCGGGCATCTTCCAGACTTTGAACGATCTTCTCTTTTCTGTTCTCAAGCAGATTCAGGATGGGGCGATAAACCCAAGCCCGCAGAACAACGAAAACGATCGCGAAGTTTAGAACCTGGACAAGCAAATATCCTAAGTGAAGTCCTAATGCTTCCAAAGGTGGCCTCCTTACTCAACTGCTAGCGAAACTAAATAACAAACAGGATCAGGAGCGCAACCACCAAACAGTAGATTGCCACTGCTTCAGCAAAGGCAATGCCCAGGATCATGTTCGTCTGGATATCACCACTGGCTTCCGGGTTGCGAGCAATCCCCTGGACTGCCCCACTCACCAGCACACCAATGCCCAATCCACCTCCGATAGCTCCAATCATTGCGATTCCGGCGCCAATTAATCGTGCTGCTTCTGCATCCATAAATAGTCTCCTACATTTGATATTATTCTTTCTAATAACTTACTAACCGGGAAATTCCAACATTTTCCCAGCGGATAAACACCAGGGATCCCGGGGGGCTAATGTCCGTGAGTTGCCTGAGCCATGAACATCATCGTCAGCATGCCAAAAACCAGTGCCTGGATTAAACCTACAAAGAATTCCAGGAGTTGGAAGAATGACTGCGCAAAAACCGGAACCAGGGATCCGATCACGAAAAGCAGGACTGTTCCTGCAAAGATATTACCCAAAAGACGGAAGGAAAACGATAGGATCTTCGATACTTCACTCACTATTTCCAGCAGACCGACGCCAAAGTCGATCACACCGAAGATTGGTTTGGAGAACAGCCCCTTGACATTGAAGAATTTACTGAAATAGCTGACTCCCCTGGCCTGGAGGCCGATCACCTGGGTCATGAATACAGAGATCAGAGCCAGGGCCACCGTAAAGTTCAGATCAGTAGAGAGTGTGCGGACATAAGGAATGAGCATGAAGGTTTCACCGTGCTCGCCGCCATCCTTGACCAAAGTTTTGGCAAAACCAAGGACAGATTGGACAGAATGACCGTGCTCAGCGTGCTCAAGGATGCCGATACTATCCACACCTGGGATTAGCTCCATCCAGTTTGATACCAGAACCATCAGGGTGATGGTCGCAAACCAGGGGAAGATCTTCTTGGCATACTTACCTGCAGTGCTTTCCGTAAGATTATAGATCAGCTCGAGAATGGTCTCAACTGCTCCCGCAAAACCATCCAGAACCTGTTTTCCGCTCTTGATCGCCGAACGAACAGAGAGAGCGATCGCCAACAGGATCAAATCCACCAGCACCATCGCTGTCAGCGTGTTAGTCCAATAGAACTCCCCAATCAAAGGTAAGGTGAACAGAGGTGTGTGAGAATAGCGTTCAGCAGGGAGCTGGATATGAGGGAGGACGGGTGAGTAAGCTCTCGCCGCGACAACACCCAGGATGATAAACAATAAAATGAACCAGCGGTTGGTACCGTAACGCCATTTTTTCTTCGGTTTTTCTTCCGGTGCAATTGTAGTCTCAGCCACTCTGGTTCTCCTCCTTCTCAAGTGGTTGGTCATCGTCCGGTTCTTCTTCTGGAACTATCATTGAACGCCGTACAAGTCTGATCAGGACCACCATGGTCAGCGGAACGCTTGCCACCATCAGGATGATGGTAAACAACGGCTTCGTGTTGAATTGATTGTCAATCCAGAGACCGCCTATCAAAGCAGCCAATACGATCAGTAAGGTCAAACATCCTACTTCAGCTGTAATCGTATAAACCTGGGTATTTAATAAGCTGGCATATGGTTTCGATTTGATCTTGTTCGTTTGGTCCACCATATCAGCGGTATTTTATCACAGGTCGAAGTAATTAGCCAACAACACTCTCTAACGTGCCTAAAACAGATTCCGGGCAGCTGTTAGCGCCCATTGATACCAGGGTCCAAACACAGTGCCGATCACTATAATGCCGATCGAGAGCACGGCCAGGGTAGCAAAAGCAGGTTTGGGAAGGATCAAACTGGGAGCTCCATCCTGGGGGAGGTAGAGATAGATATGTTTGAGCACGATCAAATAATAATAAAGGCCGATGATGGAATTTAAAGCGCCGACTACTACCAGCCAGAGCATGCCGTTCTCTACGCCTGCTGCAAATACCAGAACTTTGGCAATGAAGCCGCCGAAGGGAGGCATGCCAGCCAGGGATAAGAACGCGACCAGAGTGACCAGTGCCAAACTCGGTGAGCGGCGGCTAAGTCCATCTAGATCAGCGATAGCAAATGATCCAGTCTCCTCTCCTGCCAGAGTGACCGCTCCAAAGGCGGCGAGGTTCGTAAGGAGATACACCCCAATATAGAACACCGCACTGCCCACTCCAAATGAAGTACCCGCGGAGACGCCGATGAGAATATATCCGGCATGGGCGATGGAGGAATAGGCCAGCATGCGCTTGATATCTTTCTGGGTCAAGGCGATGATATTCCCTATGGTCATCGTCAGAGCTGAGATAATACCCAGGATCAGCTGCCAGTGATCAGCAAGGGTGGGAAAGATCAAGAAAATTACCCGCAGCAGCACCGAAAAGCCCGCCGCTTTGGAAGCGGTGGACAGGAAACCGGAAACGGGAGTCGCCGCTCCCTGATAAATATCAGGAGCCCAGAAATGGAACGGGAATGCAGAGATTTTAAAACTGAATCCAATCAGGATAAAGAGCATACTGACCAATGCGGCTGAAAGTGGGAATCCACTTTGGCCGACAGAGCTGGCGAGATCTGCCAGGTTGGTGACTCCGGAAAATCCATATGCCAGGCTGAAGCCGAACAGCATCAACGCTGAGGACATTGCCCCGAAAACCAAGTATTTGAATCCTGCTTCAACAGAAAGTTCACTGCCTGTCAGGAAGCCAGCCATTACGTAGAGCGGAATAGAGGCAGTCTCAAATGCCAGGTAAAGCATCACCAGATCTGCAGAGGATGCCATCAGGTTCATCCCCATGGTGGATGTCAACAACAGAAGGTAGAATTCGCTTTTCTGGCCGTAATCATACTCCATGGCAAATATCGCGGTAATCGCGGCCCCCAGCATGAAGATCAACCGGAAAACCAGGCCATACCAGTCGTGATGGAGCATGGACCCCCAAACCAGGCTGCTCTCTGCGGATGGTTGGCTGAAAACCAGACTAAGAACGATCAGAACCAGCAGTCCCAAAGATGTCAACCAGCCGAGGTATTTACGGGCAGATCCTTGTAAGAATCCTCCCACAATCAACACCAGGGCTCCCAACAGAACCAGGCCAAGTTCAGGCAGGATTGCTAAAAGCATTGTTTGATCGATCGAATTAGACACTATGCACCTCCAAACAGTCGGAGGATACTTTCAACCCCCGAGGTAACCAGTGGCACCATGCGTGTGGGATACGGAAGTATACCGACCAGGATCAGCATGGCTGAAAGTAAAACAAGAGCAATCTTGTCCCGCAGGTAAACATCCCCGATCTCAGACGCATAGGATTCAGGCATTTTCCCAAAGAAGACTTTAGTGGTAATGCCGATGATATAGGAAGCAGTGATCACGATCGAGATTGAAGCTACCACCGCGATCCAAGGTGCCGTTTGCCAGACTCCCATAAAGATCGGGAACTCTGCAATAAATCCAGAAAATCCTGGCATACCCATCGAGACCAGGCCGCCAACAATAAAGGCCACAGCTACCAGAGGCATCTTTTTCGCAAAACCGCCCAGCTCATCAATTTGCCGTGTATGAGCTCGATCATAGATCATACCCACAACCGCAAAGAAGAGAGCAGTCATGATCCCATGAGAAAACATCTGGACCCCGGCGCCGATCATACCATTCTGATTCAGGGTGGCGAAACCCATCATCACCAAACCCATATGGGATACTGAGGAGAATCCAATAACATATTTAAGGTCATTCTGCCTCATGGCGATAAACGCGCCGTAGACAACATTGACGAGGCCCAGGATCATCACATAGGGCATCCAGAATTTTGCCCCTTCTGGTAGAAGCATAATGCCAATCCTTAGAGCAGCAAAGGCGCCAAGCTTCATCAGCACACCCGCATGGAACATGGATACAGCAGTGGGTGCTGCTACGTGTCCATCAGGGCTCCAGTTGTGAAAAGGCCAGATACCGCCCAGCACAGCAAACCCCAAAAAGACAAAGGGGAACCAGATACGTTGGAACGCCGTTGTGAAGTTAGCCTCCTGAAGGACAAGCATATCAAAACTGCCCTGCCCGGAGACAAAGTACATCGCCAGCGCGCCAACCAGGGCCGCAGATCCGGCGAGACCACCAACACCGCCGGCTCGCCGCCCAGCTCCTGGCGCTGCGCCGCATCGCCGACCGCGCGCTGCAGCCGCTCGGCCAGCCCCGGCTCCAAGGCCAATCCGCCGCCGCTCTGCACCGACTTCTGCAACATCTGTTCCAGCGTCGGATCCAGCGTCATCAGGGCC
>JARROG010000158.1:0-7408 GCA_037384185.1 Anaerolineales bacterium
TGGCTACTGAGACACCGGGGACAGCTACCGGGTATTGGAAGGCGAGAAACAGACCAAGCACGGAACGCTGATCTGGATTGAGATCCAATAAGTCCACTCCGTCCAAGGTGGCTTCCCCCTCCGTGACATCATATTTGGGATGTCCCATCAGAGAATAAGCCAGGGTCGATTTCCCAGTACCATTGGGGCCCATAACAGCATGGATCTCCCCTGATTTGATGGTCAGGTTGACCCCTTTTAGAATTTCAGTATCTTCAACATTGACGTGGAGATTCTTTATTACGAGTTCAGACATTAGATAACTACTCCAGTATTGCTCTGAAAACAGCCTTTTACAAGCTTTTTTGACAGGGCAAATTGTAGCATAGTTGATCCTATAAGTCAATATTTACGATAATTATCATATAAATTATTGACATCTGGAGGCTTCGATGATAGACTGTGGGTTGATAGGTGATAATTTATGAGCAATAACACAAGAAGCCGCGTATTACGTACATTACTCCTCAATCAGAGGAGAACGGTCAATGAGTTGGCCGAATCCGTTGGGATCAACCCAATCTCCGTCCGCCACCACGTCAATAAACTGGAAGCGGAAGGTTTGATCGAATCCCAGGAAGAACGCCATGGAGTCGGCCGTCCCCGGCTCGTATACAATTTGACCCAGAAGGGAATGGAACAATTCCCCCAGCGCTACCTGCAGCTGACCCTCCGCCTGTTAGAGCAGTTGAAAAGCAACCTGCCTGACCAGATGATCGGAGATATCTTCCGGGAGGTCGCTCAAGGTATGGCGGGAGAGATCACCCAACAAATGGATCTTAAGGATCTGGATCTCGAAGAACGCCTGCATCGTTGATAAGGAATTAATAGCCCGCTTTGCCTACACCAGCCCGGAAAGGGTAGAATGCATCCTGGATGGAGACAAGCAGTGCAGATATTTGATCAAAGCTCAATAAACAAGGATATATATGATCGTTGACGAATGGGATCTGGGAAAAACCAACCGAGGACTGGCTGAAGAGCTGCACATCGCCCTGCAATCAGTCATGGACCCAGAACTTGGCATGAACGTCGTCCAGTTGGGGCTGATCAGGAACGTGGTAATCGAGGACGATCAGGCGAATATCACCATGATCCTCACTACCCCCTTTTGTCCTTATGCTCCCCAGCTGATGGAAGCCTGCCGGGAAAAAGCCGAGGAAACACTGGGCATCCCAACTACAATCGAGATGGGACGGGAAGTTTGGAACCAGGCAATGATGGAAGATGGAGCGATCGATTGGGGACTCTATACTTGAGCAGAACCAAGTGATCTACAGTCAAGCAAACTGTAAATTTCCAAAACCTCTCCTTCCCCAGCCCGCAAATGGCTGGGGATTACTGATTTCTCACCAATCATGAAGCCAACTATCAACCTGTTAACAGATCAAGAAGCCGCCAACGTTATTCAGGAGGCAATCGAGCTTCTCGACGATCCCGGTTTGATCGTCTACCATCCAGCCGCTTTGGATCTTTTTGAAGATTTCGGCGCAAGCGTTGACAGGGAAGCACAGACTATCCGCCTCCCAGCTGTGTTGGTGGAAGAGGCATTGAAGAGCTGCCCTCCTCAAATCTCGCTCTACGATCTCAATGGCAATGAGAAAGTCCGTTATGGTTCCGGCCAATCCTTTTTCAACCCTGGCTCGTCAGCCCTGCAGATCCTCGATCCCTCGACAAGGGCTGTTCGTTCAGCTCAAACCCAAGACCTGGCTTATTTCGTCCAGTTGGTTGAGGTTCTTGATCCACTGGATTCCCAGAGTACAGCCCTCGTCTGCAGTGATGTGCCAGAATCCATCCAGGATCTCTACCGCCTGTATGTTGCCCTGAATTACCTCAACAAACCCATTGTGACTGGCGTCTTCGATCACAACAGCTGGAAAGTGATGTTCGAGATGCTGGCAGCAGCTGCGGGCAGCAGCCAACATCTGGCAGCCAGGCCAATAGCGGTATTTGATATCTGCCCAACCTCTCCCCTGAAATGGAGCTATGACAGCGCCCAGTCCCTGATTGACAACGCCGGAGCATCCATTCCTATCCAGATCATTTCCAGGCCCATGGCCGGGGCAACCGCCCCCGCAACCCTGGCGGGCACCCTGGTTCAGGGAACAGCAGAAAACCTCAGCGGAGTGGTGCTCACTCAGCTTATCCGGCAAGGCGCGCCGGTGATTTGGGGCGGATCTCCGGCAGTCTTCGATATGAAAAACAGCACCGCGCCAATGGCTGCCCCCGGAACCTGGCTGCTGGAAATTGCCTATGCGCAAATCGGGAAAGTTCTGGGGCTGCCTACCCAGGCCTATTTAGGAATCTCGGACTCCAAGCAGGTCGATTTCCAGGCCGGTCTTGAGACTGCCCCCGGCAGCTTGCTGGCAGGATTGGCAGGGATCGATATGGTCTCTGGTGCCGGAATGCTGGCGTATGAAAACTGCCAGAGCCCAGAAAAATTGCTGCTGGACGTAGAAATCATCGCTCAGGTGCAGCACTTTCTGAAGGGAATCCGCTTCCCAGAATACCCTCTCGGTCTGGATATCATTCAAAAAGCTGGACACCAGGGTGACTTCATCTCCCTCGAGCATACCTTCCAGCACTTCAGAACAGAGGTCCACTATCCCTCCCCATTAATTGACCGCCAGCAGCTGGATGATTGGCAATTGTCCAACTCCCAGGATGCCTGGCAACGGGCTAATTCTACTCTGCCCATCCTTTTAGAGAAATACTCCGGGCCAACCCTGGATAGAAATGTCAGGGAAGAGCTTCGGAAAATCACAGCTCTGGCTGCCAGCAAAGCAGGACTGGATTCTCTCCCAAAGCTCCCGAACTGAGTGGGCCAAGCAGGCCGTTCCCGGCCGATCTGGGCCGATAATGATCAACCAGGGAAATATCCCTTGCAACCCTTCTCAAACATTGCCATCTATGTTAAACTCTCCCTCGGTCATTTAACAGCATACTTTCCGTTTCTGGCATCCTGACCAGATTGTCCGGAGACAAACCCGAGGAAAGGAGGATAACATGCGAGATTATGAACTCGTACTTATCATTACCCCGGAATTTGAAGAACCCGCAACCGCGGAACTGATTGACAAAGTAAAAGGTTGGATCACTGATCCAGGGGGATCGATCGAAACATTCGAAGAATGGGGCAGGCAGAAGCTAGCCTATCTGATCCGCAACTATAAAGAAGGTCAATACTTCCTGTTTAGATTCAAAATGGAACCATCAGAAGTCGCTTCTTTGGAGCGGAATTTCCGCTTGCAGGAACCCATCCTGCGTTTCCTGATCATCAACCGCGACGAATGATGATATACCAGCTGACTGGTTTATTCATCCAGATCAGTATATTCAGTTAAGGAGCAGTTCAATGACAAGAGGCTTGAACAAAGTTCTGCTCATCGGCAGATTAGGACAGGACCCCGAGATGCGCTACACCCCCTCCGGAAAGCCGCTTACTAAGTTCCAATTAGCGGTCAACAGGAGCTGGACCACTGACGGTGAGAAGAAAACCGAGACCGAGTGGTTCAATATCGTTGCCTGGGGAAAGCTGGCTGAGATCTGTAACCAATACCTGAAAAAAGGTCAGCAAGTATATATCGACGGCAGACTGCACACTCGATATTGGCAGGATGATGAAGGTGCCAACCATTCCACGGTTGAGGTCATCACCCAGGAAATGATCATGCTGGGCAACCGATCCGATAACACTGACGCCGATGCTGACAGAGACATTCCGGATGAGGATTATCCGTTCTAATACAATCAAATAGCTTGTTTTTGATCATAAGGAGCACCCAATGGCAGACAGAAGATATTCGAGAGACAACTATCAGGAGCGCCAGTGCAGGTTCTGCGCCGACCCGAAAATGGAAATTGATTATAAAGATATCGAAACCCTGAACCGTTTCATCAGCGACCATGGAAAAATCCGGTCTCGAAGGCAAACTGGTACCTGCGCTAAACATCAGCGCCAGCTGGCAAGAGAAGTCAAACGTGCCCGCCACCTGGCTTTGCTGCCCTTCACAGGAGAATCACTTCGCTGAAACCGGGCTTATTCACAGCCTTTAATAACGAAAGAGAAAACAAATGCCGCCAAAAAATAAGAAGTTTCTTGCCCAGAAAGAAAAAGAAGAAAGACAGAAGAAGATCATCCTCATTGCCACGATTTCCGTTGTCGTGATCGTTTTTGGTCTGATAGTTTATGGTGTTCTTGACCGCTTTGTCCTGACTCCCAACACTGCAGTCATCAAGCTTGAAGATCAGACGATCAGGGGCGATGAATTCGAACAACAGGCCCGCTGGATCCGGAGAAGTAAAATCATGGAGGTCAGCCAGATCTTGACGACCATCCAGCAGCTGGGGGGTACTAATGACATCTTCACCTATTTCAAGGACCAGCTTTTGGCCGATGTCAACTCACTTGAGCAGCCGCTGCTGACAGGCCAGGAAGTCGTCCAAGCACTCACTCAGGATATTATCTTCCGGGTTGAAGCGGATAAGATGGGTATCGAGGTTACGGAGGCAGAGATCGATCAGGCCATTCAGGAAGCCTTTGGCTATTACCCAAACGGCACCCCAACACCCGTTGCCTCCCAAACCCCGATTGTGAGTGATCCCGCAACCAGTACACCACAAGCGGATGAATCCGGTCAACCGGACCCCACCGCTACACCGCTCTTGAAGCCAACAGAATATACAAAAGATCTGTTCGAGAGCAATTACCAGGATTTCCTCGACAGTATCAAGAACGAGGGTATATCCGAAAAGACTATCCGACAGATCGTTGAATTCTCACTGATTCGGGAAAAGCTTTTCGAAGCAATCACTGCCGACGTGAATCAGGTCCAGGAGCAGGTTTGGATCCGTCATATCCTGGTGGAGGATGAGGATACAGCCAAGGAAGTGCTCCAGAAGTTGAAGGAAGGCCAAGACTTCGCAGACCTGGCACTGGAATATTCCATCGACGAATCCAACAAGGAACAGGGTGGGGACCTGGGTTGGTTTGCCCGGGGTTCGATGGTTGAACCATTTGAGGAAGCGGCCTTTGCCTTGAATGTGGGAGAAGTTAGCGACCCAGTGCAAACTGATTTTGGCTGGCATATCCTTGAATCGCTGGGGAAAGAAGAACGACCATTGGCTGACAACGCTTTGTCTGCGTTGAAGAATCAGGTCTGGAATGACTGGGTAGATGAGGTGAACTCTGTCTACGAGCCAGAAGTCAATGACAACTGGGTCAAATTTGTTCCCACCGAGCCATCCCTGCCCCAGGATTACATCAATTTCATCAATTCACTAAGCCAGGAGCAGTCCCTGCTGCCAACAGACATTCCTCTGCCCACCACGGAAGGACAGCCTACTCCTGAATCACAGGAATAAAACAGACAAACCCCTATCTTTAACAAGTACTCCCCCTCGGCATTGATCACCACATTGAGATCAGCATCAGCGCGTGAATCTTCTTGATAATTGAGGTCAAGTAACGGCTCACCATCCAGCAGTCCCACACTGACAGCGGCCACTGGTGGACGGAACACCTCACCGGGTATCTCCCCCCGGTCAACCAGGTCGTTCAGGGCAATCGCCAGCGCCAGGTATCCCCCGGTGATCGCTGCCGTGCGGGTGCCCCCATCTGCTTGCAGCACATCACAATCTACGATCAGTGTTTTCCGGGCAAGCAGATCCAGATTGTATCCAGCCCGCAGGGAACGTCCGATCAACCGTTTAATTTCCTGGGTCCGGCCTCTTAAGCCAGATGTCTCTCTTGCCACCCTGGTGCTGGTCGAGCGCGGCAGTAAGGCGTATTCTGCAGTAATCCAACCCCGGTTTGAGTCCGGGTGATCCATCCAGGCAGGGACACCTTGAATTACGCTCACGTTGCAGAGAACACGGGTCTTACCGGCAGCAATCAGCACAGAGCCTTCTGGATAATCAATATAATCCAACTTAAAATTAACCACTCTGAGCTGGTCAGATTTCCGACCGTCATTTCGTTTCATAGGTTCTCACAAAGCGATGTGTAGAATCGTTCAAGGTCCTCTAATGTTCCAGGATCTGGCTCAGGAACAACTTGGTGCGATCATGCTGAGGATTGTTGAACAAACCCTCCGGAGTGGTGTGCTCGACGACTTTACCGAAATCCATAAAAACGACCTCGTCAGCGGCTGAGCGGACAAAACCCATTTCGTGAGAGACACAGACCATCGTCATACCTTCTTGAGCTAGGTCGAGCATCACATCCAGCACTTCCTTGATCATTTCGGGATCCAGGGCGCTGGTCGGTTCATCGAACAACATGATTTTGGGATCCATTGCCAGCGCCCGGGCAATGGCAACCCGCTGCTGTTGGCCGCCTGACAGATTCGACGGAAATGCAGAGGCCTTTTCCGGAATGCCCACTTTCTTAAGGCGGTCCATGGCGACTGCTTCTGCTTCATCCTGCGACCTGCCCCGGATCACTTTCTGGGCCAGGGTAACATTCTCCAAAACGGTTAGATGAGGGAACAGATTAAAGAGCTGAAAGACCATACCGATCTCCGCCCTGATCTCATTGATCTGTTTCGCGTCGTGGGACATTTGAGTCCCATCGATCCAGACCTCTCCGCTGCTGGGTTCTTCCAAGTGGTTGATACAGCGCAGCAGGGTGGATTTCCCGGATCCGCTAGGACCGATTACCACCACAACTGAACCGCGCTTGATATCCAGGGAAACCCCATCGACCGCTTTGATGTTTCCAAAGTACTTATAGAGGTCTTTTACCTGAATGATGTAATCTTTACTCATGGGTTCTTAACCGCCTTTCCAGCTGCTGCACAAGGAGTGAGAGGATCACCGTCATGGTCAGATACAACACCGCCAGGGTGACGTAGGATTCCCGAAATCGAAAAGTACTACCAGCATACAATCGGGCTACTTGAGTGATATCCCTGACAGCCAATACGGAGACCAATGAGGAGTCCTTGACCATAGCAACAAAATCATTGCCCAGTGCTGGGAGCACGTTGCGCACCGCCTGGGGCAGGATCACATAGCGCATCGCCTGTCCATAGCCCATTCCCAGGGAACGGGCAGCTTCCATCTGGCCTTTTGATATGGACTGAATGCCAGCCCGGAAGATCTCCGCCAGGTAGGCGCCGTAAGTAACCGCCAGAGCTATGATCGCCCGGGCATTCATGGAGATATCCTGATTGGTTATCGCAGTGAAAATACCAGCAAGAACGCCTACTCCTCTTTCCTCCAACCAAAAACCAATATTATTGATCCAATCCACGAGGACCGGTACACCGACCAAGGCGATAAAGAATATCAAGACCAGGATAGGAATGCCCCGGATCAGCTCCACATAGAGCCTGGCCAGGTTATTGATAACGATATTTTTTGATAT
>JARROG010000159.1:0-4721 GCA_037384185.1 Anaerolineales bacterium
AAAAAAACGTCAGCGAGAAATATTTAGAAAGGAATCCAGATGAATAACCAAGGGAAAACCAATAAGAATATTCCAATCGAGGACCTGATTGAAGACCTTGGAGAAAACACATTTCACGAACGACATCAGGCCCGTTTACAATTGGTTGAACGAGGAAAAGAAAGTATTCCGGCGTTGCTTGATGGACTCGGCAGCTCAAACAGGCACGTCCGCTGGGGTGCAGTCCAGGCCTTGAGAGAGCTCCAGGAACCTTCTACTGCGCCGGATCTGGTAGAAATGCTCAAGGATGATGATCCGGGCATACGCTGGACAGCCCGAGATAGTCTGATCCAGATGGGACGCGATTCCCTTCTACCCTTGCTGAGAAAATATATCGACGATTATGGATCAGTACTGATCCGAGAAGGAGCACAGCATATTATTCAAGCCTTGAATGAGGATAAAGTGCTGGAAGAAATAGCGAGCCCAGAATTAGAGCAATTAGCCGAGGAAAATCTCGTAGATTCCGCATCAGCCAGTCAACAGCTTCGGAAGGTCAGAGACGCCCTCGATTGGCTTGAAGAACGTTTCAATTGATTTTTTAAAACAATCACAGCGAAACAATCCAAAAATTAATCTCCGGTTATCTTACCAAAAACACACACTGGCAAACCAGGGTTGGCTGCCAGTGTGTGTCTAACCTTGACCTGAAATTCAAGTGAAAGCGGTTACGGTTCCAGGTATGTCACCACGATCTTGAATGTTCCTCGGAAAACGTCGGCGACGCCATCATTATTGGTATGTTTATCCTTGAACTGGAGCCGGATCTGGAAATTATCACTCGCCAGAGCTGACTCCAATCCGCTGATTCCGATGCTGTTCATCTCCTGGTCGCTGGCGCTGTCAACATCTCCAGTATCGCAGAAACGGACAAGTGCTCCGGTAACGCCAGTAGATTTGAAATCGGAGAGATCCAGGGAACCGTAGTTGTCTACGTAAGCTCTCAAGCATCCCAGCTGGCCAAATGGGTCTCCCAGCGTATCGTAGCTTTTCGCAACCAATTTTGCGGACTGGATCGTAGCGCCGTTGGGGATGCCGCTGACATCAAAGGTGAGAAAACCCTGCAAGCCAACGTCATTGGATGTATCACCGGCATTGTTTGCATTTGTCCTGACATTCAGCCCTTGTTCCACCTGACCCCGGGATGCAAAGTCAATTGAGACAGTTTTTTCAGTTGGTTCCGGTTCCTTGACTTTGATCTCAACCCAGAACAATCCGCTATTGCTGTTCTCGATATCGAAGATAACGCCAGATGGATCCCGGAGCTGCCAGTTACCGCGGTAAGTACCTTCGGCATTTGGTGCAGTCAGATCCACAGAGACGTCCACGTTATTGCCGGGTTGAACAGTACCGGTTGTGATCTGAACCGCAGCCGGGGCGTTCATCGCGTCGCCGCCGGAAAAGACAATATCATAGCCGCTGGTCCAGGCGCAGGAACCGGTGTTCTTCAGGCGCCAGGTCTTGGTAAAATCTTCACCGGGTTCCAGCTTGGTTCCGTCCGGAATGGAAACATCCTTGACGAATCTAGCAAGATTGCAGGGAATGGGAGTATCAGTTGGTGGCTGGGTATTTGTCGGCTGGGGTGTATCCGACGGTTCAGGTGTGTCGGTTGCTATCTCATCCCCAGTCTCCGGCGTATCTGTCGCAGTGTCAGCCTGGGTGTCGCCCGGCTGGTTTGTATTCGCTTCATCAGCAGCCACCGTTTGGGCAACAGCGGTCAGGATCACAGCTGTCTGCTGAGCAGGTGATCCAGATCCCTGGGGCATATTGCAGGCACTGAGAATCACGGTCAGTAGAATAACGGCAACTAAGAAAATCCCAATTTTTGAGCGCATTGTCATACCTCCCTAGAGGAAGAGATCATTATGATTTGCCAATAATCGCTCTATATTGTAGCCGTAAGTTCCATCTTCAGCAATATGGATAAAACCTGCATTCAGCAGTCCTATTAATATCCTTCTAATATCCATTCGTTATAATCATAATTCAAGGTAAAGGAAAGGGGTCCATAACGATAAACTGTTAGAAGATCCCTCTAGAAATCAGATGTTGGCATTAATCAGAAATACAATCTATGCAAAAACAAGGATTTTCTCATGAAAAAACAAAAAGACAATCAACCACCCGAGCCCGTATCCAGCACAACGGATGACGAGCAAATTGAGCGTGACTTTGAGGAACGCCAACGATTGGCAGAAAGCAGTGGAGATCAAGAGCTTGAGGAGGATTTGAAATATACTTCCGTATCGCCCAGTTTGTCCGGCGGCGACGTGGATGCTAACTGGCAGGATGCCAATGTCTCAGGAGAAGAGGCGGTTGGCGGTACAACGCCAACACCGGACCAGGACATGGTAGATGAGTTGGGGGAAGCTGTCGGCTTGACCTACAAGGGTGCTGAAGAACTGGGAGGTGGGGAGAAACTGGCTGAGCGGGACCGGGAGCGCTGGGAGCTCAATCCTGAATCCGCCCGCGATGATGATGAAGAGGGTCTCGGGTCGCCAGATGAAGAATAGATTTTTACAGGCGGATCACTCTGCCAGTAATATTTCCTGGCAGTAATCCGTACCAAGGAGTTAACGAATGCCTGAAAAAATCATGATGCGACTCAACAAGGACTTCGAGGGTGGGTTCTGGGCAGTAGATCCAGCAGAGCCTGATTCCAATGATTATCAACCTGTTCAGGCGATTTATGAGATCACTCCTTATGGGATGATGCTGGCCAGTCTGGCGAGCTGCACCGCCCAGATTGTCCACGCCTACGCAAAAAACCATGAAATTGCCCTGGATGAGGTTGAGTTCAAGCTGGCTTATCATCACAGCGAGGAACAATCTGAAAATAAAGAGCAAAACAATCTCCAAGGGGATAGGATCACAGAGCAGGTACAATTTCACGGTGATCTGACCAAACAGGAAATGGAAAGACTGTTCCAGGTCGCCCATCACTGCCCGATTGAAAGAGTCCTCAAGGATGGGATTATAATCAAGTCCGAACTAGAATAAAAACTAGTATAAAAATAGGATATAAGAAAAGAATATGGAATATAAAGATTATTATCAAACCTTGGGGGTAAAACGTGACGCAACAGAAGCCGATATCAAAAAAGCGTTCCGGAAACTTGCCCGCAAACACCATCCTGATGTAAATCCGAATGACCCCCAGGCAGAGGAACGCTTTAAAGATATCAACGAAGCCTACCAGGTGCTCAGTGATCCGGAAAAAAGGGAAAAATACGATCAATTTGGATCCCAATGGAAGCAGTATCAGAACAGCGGAGGACAGCCGGATGATTTCAACTGGCAGCAGTGGGCGGCTCAGAACAGCGCCAATCAGCAAAGCGGCTACCGTACCAGGCGTGTCAGCCAGGAAGAGTTCGAGCAAATGTTCGGGGGACGGGGTGGAGGCGGCTTTTCAGACTTCTTTGAGACGCTTTTCGGAGGAAGCGGCCAAGGTGTGAATTTCGACTTTGGAGGCGCGGTCCCTGGCCAGCGACCTGGCGGACAGTCCCGTCCCCGTCAGGGTAGGGACATCGAACATGAGCTGGAAATCAGCCTGGACGAGGCTTTTCACGGGACCAAGCGAATTCTGCAGCTGGGAACTGGCAGGAAAATCGAGGCCAAAATACCTCGGGGGGTTCGAGAAGGTTCTCGAGTGCGCCTGAAAGGCCAGGGCCAGCCAGGGGCAGGATCTGGCAAGGCTGGCGATCTTTACTTGAAAATCTCAATTTTGCCCCACAGCAGGTACGAGATCAAAGGCGATGATCTGCTGACAACCCAGCAGGTAGATCTGTACACCTTAATTCTGGGAGGAGAAGTTAAGGTCCAGGCACCGGATAAAAAGGTGTCTTTGACAATCCCCCCGGAAACCCCCAACGGAACTTCATTCCGCCTCAGCGGATTGGGCATGCCCCAGCAGGGAAAATCATCCAGGCGCGGCGATCTGTATGTGAAGGTGCAGGCGAAATTGCCTCAGGAGTTGTCTGAACGGGAACGTAATTTATTCAAGGAACTGCGCGACGCGCATGGAAAGGGAGGAAATTAGACGATGTCAAAGGCGATCATTTTCCAGTCTCAGGACGAGGATCGTATCTATGTCCGATCCTTTGCGGCCCGCCTGGCAGGCGTCAGTGAAGAATTCATTATCCAGTGCGAGCAGGAAGGGTTGATCACTTCCAAACAGAAAACAGAGGATCTGATCGGATTGGACAAAAATTCTGTTCAGCGCTTGACTCTCATTCGGCGCCTCCACCGGGAGCTGGAACTCGATTTAGACACTATTGACCTGGTTCTCCATATGCGCCGTCAGATCATTGATCTTCAGAATCAAATGGAGGAGCTGGAACGGAGGTCCCGCCAGAAAGAGCGTCAATTACTGCAGGAGATGCAGCAGCTGAGGAGGGAAACTATCCAGGATGGTCAAATAGCATCCAGAGAATAATGTTGAGAAAATTGGGCTTTGGTTTTTATCGACCCGGATCAAATCGCCATTATTGGAGACCAATGCCAAGGCACAACAATCTTGGGCAAATATTTGGCTGCCATCGGCAAATTTCATTCGTGTCAAATTTAGAGGAGGAAAAAAATGTCTGTAGCAAAAGTAATTGAGATCCTGTCCGAAGGGAAAACCATAGAAGAGGCTGTCAACGCAGCGGTCAAGGAAGCTGCCAGCACAGTTCGCAATGTCA
>JARROG010000160.1:0-4714 GCA_037384185.1 Anaerolineales bacterium
CAGGCCAGCAGGTTGCCATCCCCACATCCGATTTCCATTACGGATCGTCCGGGAGGGATGTGCAATCTCATCAGTCGGGTTAAGCGTCGGTGGTAATAGCCGCCCCAACCTCTCCAGTCTTCCAGGGAGATAGCGACTTCATTCCAGTGTTGCCGGCGGACAGATTGATATTCCCCGAGGCCTTTCAGGTGGCGTTTTGTAACCATGGGCTTACCTAATCTTACCATCAGGAATAAAAAGAAGAAGCACGCTAATCCGCTTCTTCTTCCAGAGAGTAGGGCGGGTGGGACTCGAACCCACACGGTTTAACCCGGGGGATTTTAAGTCCCCTGCGTCTGCCAATTCCGCCACCGCCCCAGACTCATCTGTGACTTAATTGTACACAGGCTCACAAAGCGGTCAAGGTGTATTCTTGTCTTGGCTTAGAACAGGGCATTCGCCAGCAGCTGGCGGTACTCTTCTGTCAGCGGATCATTCTCACCCAGCAGTTCAAATACCCCCAGGATGACCGCCTGCGGTTGGCTGCTGTGGTACTTTTTATCGCGCTTGATGATTTCCAGCAGCCCGTCCAGGGCGGCGGGGAATTTCTTCTGCCTGAGCAGGGCCAGGGCTCGATTATATACTGCGTCGAGGGGCTGGCTGTTGAGTGCCTCTTCACGGCTGGTCAGCAAAGCCTCTGCCAGGTCTGCCAGCTTCTCTGCCCCCTGGTATTCCCGGCTGGCTGGAAAATGATTGAGAATCGTCAGCGCTTCCAGATATTCTGTCTGCCAGATCAAGCTCTTGGCCAACAGCAGTTTGGCGGTTGGGTTCCCGGGTGCGATATCCAGAGCTTCCAGGCAGGTATCTTCTACGGCTCGATATTTACCATCCACCAGTAAACTCGCCGCTCTTTTCAGCAGTAATTTTTCTGGGCCGGGGACGATTTTTCCAATAAATTCATCCAGCTGTATATTTGTACGGGCGCCTTCCATCTGGTATGTCACCGTGGCGTTTTCGATGGTTTTCAACGTGGGAATGGTGTGGATCTGATAGCTCTGTACCAGCTGCGGGTTCTCATCAACATCAACCTGGGCTAACCGGAATTGACCAGCGTGCCTGTTTGCCAGGTCTTCTAAATGTTGGTTGGTGCGGGGGCAGTCTCTGCACCAGGCGGCCCAAAAATGGACAACGACTGGCAGGTGCTGGGAATACTCCAGCACCTGGAAATCGAAATTCATCTCATCGGCTGTGATGATGTCCGCTCCGTCCATTCATCGATCCTTATTCTTCAGCGATCATGCCCGGCTGTTCCACGTCTACCAGATCCCCGTGGTGGTCTATGATCACCTTGAAACCAGTCATCCCCATATAGGCCCGGCCTTCTTCAGGAAGGCCTTCTTCGATGATCTGATCGAACTGCTTATCAATATTCTTGAACTGCTCTAGGAAGACCGCCCGGGAGAAGATGTCATCCTGCCCGGACATTTTGGCTGCCTGCTCGCTGAGAATTTCCTCATGGCCTTCGATCTGTTCTCCCAGGAACCGCAGCACCTGGCGATCAACATCTGCAGCGGGAATGTGGCGTTTGAAGCCAGCGTCATCTACCACGTAACATGGTTCCTGACCGACATAGGTAGTTTCCACCAGCTGGTCGTCTTCGTCAAATACCAGGCCGGCGAAAAGCGGTCCAGCACTCATTCGGATCCAACTCCTTACTAACCAGTAAACATACAGCTTTGGCCCTATTTTATTACCTTCAATACAGCAGGACAATAAGAGTAATGTAAAAACCGTCTGATTGCTGAAGTGCGGGAAAGGCAGTTCGTCCTAATAGACGTCCACGTGGGTTCCGGCAACATTGTAGGTTGCCTGATCGTGATAAGGGACCTGAGGCAAGGTCCAGCGGTAGAGCCATTTGGCAGCTTTGGAAGGCAGATTGATGCAGCCGTGGCTGCGGGCTTTCCCAAAATCATTGTGCCAGTAGGTACCATGAAAGGCGATGCCGTCTTCTGTTATGTAGCTGATCCAGGGCACACCGGGCAGATCATAGCCGTTATAGGCCAGGTTGCCGGCTGCCATATGGCGGGAGGGACGTTTGTAGTTGGTGATGTGATGCCCGGTGGGCGTAGCGAATTTACCGTTGCTGAAATCAGCTCCAGTTGAAGCTTTGACCATGTATACCGGCCGGTTCCACTCATAGGCGATCACTGTTTGAGTGTCAGTGAGCACTTCAATCCGTTTGGCGTAGGAAGGAATTTCGGGAGAGAGAGTGGTCAATTCATCAGGAGGGATCACCCGTAGGTGGGTAGCAGGGACATAATAATCCAGATCCCACTTGTCTTCCAGGATGTGATAGTAAGGTATTCCGTCCGGACCATTCTCCAGGCCCTGGATCCAGTGTGTGGTCTCATAGTAAAAGCGATAGGCAACATGGTAGCGCTCTCCAGGAGTCCAGAGGGCATCCGTGTATGGGACCGTGACCTCAGCCAGCAGTCCACTTGGAGGAATCTCAGTCACGACCGGATTGGTTGATGTCCGCACAGGCTGAATGCCGCCAGAGTGAACGAAGCCTTCTGTGCCGAATTGGTACCAGATGCGGTTGTAAGAGGGTTCTCCTGTGCCCAGTACGACATTGGTGATGGGAAAGACAGCGTCCTTCCAATGCAGACGGTTTTTTTCGCTTTCCAGGTTGGGTTCCTTATAGCTGTAAACTGTCTCATAGATCACCCGGCCCTGCTGACCGTTATAAATGCTCAGCGCCGGTTTAAACCGGTTGCCGACCAGGCTGATCAGCCCCAGACCGCTTAAATTCAGGAAATCCTTTCGGGTGAACTTTTCTTTCATAGCTAATAATGGATGTTGACCAGTGTGCCAACGCTGGCGAATCCGAAGGCCCATTGAGCATCCTCATTACGCATATTGATGCATCCATGGCTCATTGGGTGACCAAAATTGTTGTGCCAGTACGTGCCGTGGATTCCGTAGCCATCGTAGAAGTACATCGTCCAGGGAACATTGGGCAGATAATATCCTGGCCCGGTCATCAAGGTCGAGGTGTATTTGACGTAAACCCGGAAGCGTCCGGTAACGGTGGGGGTTCCCGGCAGCCCGGTTGAGACCACAAAAGTCTTGATCAGTTTATCCCCGTCGTAGGCATACATACGCTGGGTCGACAAATTGATGTCAAACCAGCGTTCATCAGGGTAAACCCCGTTCGGTAGCACGGATCGGATGTAGTCGGGATAGGTCTTGGGTACCTTGGTAGGTTTGGGTGTGGGTGTGATCGTGGGAGTAGGGGTATTGGTCGGTGTGGGTGTTGGGGTAGGCGTGTTGGTTGGCGTTGGCGTGAAAGTGACCTTGCGGACATTCTCTCCAGCAGCCAGGGTGATCTGGGGAGTGGATTGGAAGCTTGGCAGGGCAAAAGAGAAGTCAGGCGTCCAAAGCCAGAATAACAGGACTGCGATGAGGATGACAATTGCAGTTGACCAGGACAGCAGGGAAGGTTGGGTGGAGACCAGGGCTTTTTCTGCGATAGAGACCGGAAGGCGGACCTTCTTGGGTTTCTGCCCAGGGTGAGTTTTTCTGAAACGCTGGATCGCCCAGTGCATCCCTTTTTTAGCCTGGGTGCTGGTAGGGTTGATCTCCAAAGCTTTTTTAAGATAGGAGATGCTAGCCTCGGGGGATGAGACAGAAGCCAGGTACAGCCAGGGTTCTTCATGTTCAGGAGCCAGCCTGACTGCTCGGAGAGCCAAACGTCTGGCGCGCTGAAGCTCGCCCTTGTTCAAGGCGTCTTTCGCTCTATTGAGCGTCTCGTAGGCAGAATCTGGCAGCGTTGTGGTCATAATTATTCCGGTGTGATCTCCTCACGATTCAGGAAACACATGATGCCTGCAGTGACGCCCTTGGCGACCAGAGATGGATTCTTAGTGAGCAGCTCCCGATCCTGGTTCATGAAACCGGTCTCAATGATTACTGCTGGTGTGTTGGTATCGATTTCGCCAAAGGCATGATAACTGGTCATGTCATCGGTGATGCGGTGGTCATAGCGCAGCCCGGTGGCCTCACCATATCGATTCTTCAGACAGGCCATCAGGCGGGCAGCCTGTTCCGGCCGTTTATTGTCGGCTGCTTCAGCGATTTTAAAACCGGTCCCCAACTCAGGGATGAATTCGCAGGTGTCGGCGTGAATGGAAATCAGGGCGTTGCTCTCATAGCCCTCAAGATGGCCGTCAAATTCCTTCAGCAAATCCACCCGGACGCCTTCTGCTTCCAGGTATTGGCGGGTCAGATCTGCAATTGTGTAGTTGATGTCGACCTCAAGATAGCCTCCCAGGCTGGGAGGACACATGGCGCCTGTGTCGTGGCCCCAGTGGCCGACAACCAGTCCTACATGCAGATCGGGTACAGGAGTTGCCTGGACGGCAGCGCCGTTTACAGAGCCTCCCTGGAAGGGGGAGGAGCTGAATCCCACGCCGGTGGCAGGGATGGCGGTGAATAGAGTAGCTGAGAGGACAGCAACCAAGAGAACGTTGAAGAGACCTCGCACGGTCTTATTCAGCAGATCCGGTTTGGGCTGCTTTCCTAATTGTCGCTGTGATGTAGTCATTCCGTTATAATACTACTGATAAAGGTAACCCGGAATCTGGTTTTATTTTACCTTATTTTTTACTACACTGATTGTAGAAAATAATAAGGGAATGATTAGAAACTTTCAATTTGAGATTTATTCTTATAA
>JARROG010000160.1:4731-9134 GCA_037384185.1 Anaerolineales bacterium
GGAAAAATAAGGTAAATTTGACCTAAAAAGGGGTGATTCCCAAGGGAAATCCACCCCACCAGGCTACCTCTGAATAGAGTTATCTATCTAGGTGCAAGAATATGACCACAGAGTTATCACTTCGGGAAAAAAAGCTTTTGCTCCAGATTGCCCGGGATGCCATCAGCCGGGCTCTGCAAGCTGAAGGCCAGCGGGACCTTGACGCTGAGGATTTTCCATCTCAACTCAAAGAGCCGGGTGCCAGCGTTGTGACACTCACCATAAATGGAGTGCTGCGGGGTTGTATTGGCTCCATTGAGGCATCTCAGCCGCTGATAATCGACGTCCGTGATCGTGCCCTGGCTGCGGCCTTCGAGGATCCGCGTTTTCCACCGCTCTCAAGCCAGGAACTGAGTGAGGTCGAGATAGAGATCTCCGTCCTCACGTCTCCAGAGCGTCTGAACTATCAGGATCCTGTTGAACTGCCTGATTTGCTGCAGCCAGGAGTGGATGGAGTGATCCTGCGCCATCAGTATCGGAGAGCGACCTTCCTGCCTCAAGTCTGGGAGACACTGACTTCCCCGGAATTGTTTTTAGGGCGCTTGTGCCAGAAAATGGGCATGCCCGCTGATTCCTGGAAACGATACCACTTGGAAGTGGAGACCTATCAGGTGGAGAAATTTACTGAGGGGGAGCTGTGAATCAGATAACACTGGCACCCTGAGCGAATGAAATGGGTCAGCCTGCTTCGGATTGTTGAACTGGCAGAGGGCTGGATTGTGGTGAAAAGGTCTGAAAGTGAAATCTATGCTAGAATTTAGCAATACTTAGTAAGCAAACCAGGGAGCATCAGTCCTGAAAAGAAGATTATGACAGATTCAGAAAAGCCCGATATTCCCTCCCGGAAACCTGAAGACCAGGGTGGGGCGGATGAAAATCAAGATCGTGGACACCGTCGTCCGCTTCCAAAGCAGGATTCGCCGGATGCCAAGGGGGAGGACAAGGATCAGCTTAAACCTTACCGGCAGCCTGCTGCCCGGCCTCCTGCTTCAAAGGCTAGCCAGCCGGACTTCCTTAAGGATCTGGATGCTGATTTAGAAGGGGAGCTGGAGCCCACGGAGATCCTGGATGAAAAGCCCCCACGCCAGGGGAAACCCGCTCTTGATGATACGCCGCCGCCCTTCCTGGGAGAGACGCCCCACACACCGCCTCCGGCTCTCGATGATAGGGGCATGCCTTTGCCGCGCAGGTTGGATGAACCGGTTAAACGGGGATATACCACACCCCCATCGAATTCGTCCTCCCGAACCCAGGCGGGAAGAAGGCACCAGAGTCCTGCTGATCAACCCAGTTCGAAATTTGCAGCCTGGTGGAAATCGAAAGGTCCTGGAAGCTGGTCTAAGGGAGAGAGTTGGGGTTGTTTTCTGCGAATGGTTGTGCTTGCTACTTTTATAGTAGTCGTGCTGGCGATCATCGCTGGCTCTTTCGCCATCTTTTATTACAACCGAATTGCGGCTACGCTTCCGGATGTTCAGGATTTACGGGCGCGGGCTGCCCAGTTTGAAACGACCCGCATCCTGGATCGGGAAGGAAATGTGCTTTACGAGTTGCTGGATCCCAATGCTGGAAGGAGGACATACGTCACCCTGGATGAGATCTCACCCTATATGGTGGCGGCAGTCATAGCCACTGAGGACTCGAATTTCTACAGCCATCCTGGCTATGATTTGTTGGCGATCGCGCGATCCTTTTATTACAATCTGGTCAGCGATGAGATCGTCTCTGGCGCTTCCACCATCACCCAGCAGCTGACAAAACTCCTGCTGCTATCTCCGGAAGAGCAGGTGAGCCGGAAATATACCAGAAAGCTGAAGGAAGCCATCCTGGCGGCAGAGATCACTCGCCAGTACTCCAAGGATGAGATCCTTGAGCTCTACTTGAACGAGATCAATTTCGGGAATCTGGCTTATGGTGTTGAAGCAGCGGCTCAAACCTATTTCAACACTTCGGCCAAGAATCTTGATCTGGGCCAGGCATCCTTCCTGGCCGGTCTTCCCCAGCTACCAGCGGTTTATGATATCTATTCCAACCGCGAAGTTACCTTGGGCCGTCATGAGAATGTGCTGGTATTGATGTTCCAGGCCAGCCAGGAACAGGGCTGCATCCAGGTATCCAATAATCCGGAGCCGATCTGTGTCGGCGCTGGCGAAGCCACAGCTGCGGCTGAGGAGATCCGGGCCTATGATTTCGAGCAGCCGACGTCTCAACTGCGATATCCTCATTGGGTATTCTATATCCGCTCCTTATTAGAGAACCTCTATGACCCGCAGACCATTTACCGCTCGGGTTTTACTGTTTACACCACGCTGGACCCAGAGCTGCAAGATATCGCTCAGGACATTGTTCAGGAGCAGGTCAACACCCTGCAGGCCAAGCATGTCACCAATGGGGCCTTGATCGCTCTCAAACCCAGTACGGGAGAGATCCTGGCGATGGTAGGCTCAGCTGATTTTGATAATGAGGATATCCAGGGCGAGATCAATATGTCGATAGTTCCCCGCCAGCCGGGGTCCAGTATCAAGCCGCTGACTTACCTGGCCGCCTTTGAAAAAGGATGGACACCCGCCACTCTGATCTGGGACGTGCCGTCGGAATTCCCTCCCTCCGGAGATCCTAACGATCCCCGGGATCCATATAAGCCTGTTAATTATGATGGAAGGTTCCACGGACCGGTGACGGTGCGCACAGCACTGGCTAATTCTTACAATGTGCCAGCGGTGAAAACCCTGGATTTTGTGGGAATCTATGATGACCCTGAAACCGAACAGGAAGAAGGTTTGGTCGCATTTGCTCAACGGATGGGTATTTCAACGCTGAACCGCAATGATTACGGTCTTTCTCTGACCCTGGGGGGAGGTGAGGTCACTCTCCTGGATCTGACAGGCGCCTATGCTACCATCGCCAATGGCGGCAGGCAGGTACCTCCCGTGGCAATCACGCGCATCGAGGATTATCAAGGCAATCTGGTTTATGAGTACCAGCAGCCGGCGGGAGAGCAGGTCATTCGGGTGGAACATGCCTATTTGATCTCCTCCATCCTCTCGGATACCCAGGCGCGCATCCCTGGTTTTGGAACCAATCCAGTCATTAATCTACCTTTTAAAGCGGCTGCAAAAACTGGAACGACGAATGATTTCCGGGATAACTGGACTCTGGGTTTCACCCCTGATCTGACAGTTGGTGTTTGGGTGGGAAATGCTGATTACACGCCCATGCAGAATACCAGCGGGCTGACCGGTGCTGCTCCAATCTGGGCTCAGTTCATGCAGCAGGGCATTCAGATCCTGACGGGCGGAAACCCCACTGGGTTTTCACGTCCTGCCGGGATCATCGAGCGGGTTATCTGTTCAGTATCGGGAACGGAGCCTTCGAAATACTGTCCCAGCCAGCGGAGCGAGTATTTCGCGGCGGACCAGCCACCTCTACCGTCAGACAAGGATTTGTGGGAGGAAGTGGTTGTGGATACTTGGACGAATAAGCTTTATTCGACGGAATGTGCTGGCTATTCCACGGAAAAATTAGGAATACATGTTGACGACCCCTGGGCGAGGAAGTGGCTGAGGAACGATAAGGATGGCAAAGACTGGGCAAAGGAGATGGGTTTAACCAAGAAACCCTATATCATCGATGAAGATAATGTCTGTCGATTGACCGACCCCCGCCCGCTGTTAGAGTTTGGTTCACCACCGGATGAAACCACAGTTACCACGAGCCCGCTGGATATCGTCGTCCGCGCCGACGCAAATAGCGGGTTCGAATCCGCTCGTCTGGAGTATGGCCCAGGGAAGAAGCCGGTACAGTGGGAGACTTTGGAGAAGATCAACGAGCCTATCAGCAGCATGACCAAGCTGCTTTCCTGGGACATAAGTGAGCTTCCAACTGGGTGGGTTACTTTGCGGCTCTACATGAGCCGCACGAACGGGGGATATGCGGAGCGCAGCATACAGGTTGACATCCAAGTGCCAACCCCCACACCTACACCCACATCAACAAATACGCCAACACCGACGGCGAGTGCGGTCCCTACCGCGACTCCCACGGATACTCCCAGTTCTACACCGTCCCCGACCGCATCTGACACTCCAACTCCCTCAGCAACACCCACCCCGTGATGATCTGAGGGGCTGAAGCTGAAGTACGTCAGATCAGCAGCAGCTGGAGCGAGTCTGATGTGAAAGGGTCGAGGTTGAATCGTTCCTGGAAATTTTCCCGTGTTTAATCCCCCTGTTCTGACAGTCTGCGTAGATGCCGGAATTTTACCAGCTGCCAGTTTGCCCTGATCATCTCTGTCAGCAGAGGATTTTGGCTCATCTTGTAGGCAACCAGGGGTGCCCGGCTGCCAGGCAGGATCATCCACTGCCTTG
>JARROG010000161.1:0-4705 GCA_037384185.1 Anaerolineales bacterium
CAACCGCCAGGTTGGGGAGAAAGATGATTTTTGGGTCACCAACACCGACACGGCTGAAAACTTTAAAATCACAGCTACCCTGTCCGCAGTTACGGATCATCTTTACTTCTGGATCGAAGACGGTGTTGATTATTCCCAGAAAGCTCTGAACAGCCTGGCCGATGATTTTGAAAATAACATTTACCCGACTAACCAGGAGTTCTTTGGAACCGAATGGTTTCCGGGAGTTGATGAAGATCCCCATATTTACATTATTTACGCTGGCGGCCTGGGCGGTTCCGTTGCAGGTTATTACAGCTCGGTAGATGAATATACCCCCGAGGTCCACGAGTTTTCCAATTCCCATGAGACATTCATGCTCAATTCAGATAATGCTGGCCTGTTAGATAGATACACCTACGGCGTCCTGGCCCACGAATTCCAGCACATGATCCACTGGTATCGGGACAAGAATGAGACCTCCTGGTTGAATGAGGGATTTTCAGAACTGGCCACTTTGCTGACCGGTCACCGAGACGGCCCAACCCACGACTATTATTTCGCGGACAACCCGGATACACAGCTCAATGATTGGCCCAATGATCCGAATGCTACCACTCCCCACTATGGCAATGCTTTCCTGTTTGTGACCTATTTTATGGATAGGTTTGGCAGTGAAGCGACCAAAGCCCTGGTAGCGGATGACCTCAATGGACTACCCAGTGTGGATAAGGTTCTCCAGGACCTGGCAATTAAGGATCCTGATAGTGGAGCTCCTGTAGGAGCGGATGATGTGTTCCTGGATTGGGTTGTGACCAATTACTTGAAAGACGAATATAACGTCACAGATCGATTCAAATACCTCAGCTATCCCGACTCCCCTTATTTTGAGGCAACGGAGATCATCCGGGATTGCTCAACAGGTCAACAAGCAAGGGATGTCCACCAGTATGCAGCGGATTATATTGAGATCGACTGCAGCCAGGATGCCACTCTGCGATTCTCGGGTCAGACATTGGCCAGGTTGCTTCCGGAAGATCCCTATGAGGGCAGCTATGCCTTCTGGTCCAACAAGGGGGACCATTCTGACATGCGCTTGACCAGGGAATTTGACCTTCGTGATCAGCAAGGACCAATTTCCCTCCAGTACTGGACCTGGTATGACCTGGAGGAAGATTATGACTACCTTTTTGTGGAGATCTCCACAAACGGCGAGGATTGGCGGATCATTCGCACTCCATCGAGTACCTCCGAAAATCCTTCAGGCAACAGCTACGGTTGGGGTTATAACGGTCTGTCGGGTGGAAATGGTACCTGGATCCAGGAAACTGTGGACCTGTCCAGTTATGCGGGAGAGCTGATCCAAATTCGTTTTGAGTATGTCACTGATGCGGCAGTGCATGGTGAGGGTTTCTTGCTGGATTCGGTATCTGTTCCTGAGCTAGGCTATTACTCGGGTTTTGAGACAGATAATGGAGGTTGGACACCGGAAGGCTTTGTGCGCATTGCCAACAGCTTACCCCAGACTTACAGACTGGCTTTAATCCATCTCGGTCCCCAGCCAAGGGTGGAATATTTGACGCTCCCGGATGGAAATGTATTGGAGATCCCACTGGAATCCCATGGGGATGATAATTATCCTGTTGTCCTGGTAGTTACCGGTACAACTCGTTTCACCCGGCAGACAGCGGATTACTGGATCGAGATCGAGCCCAGGTGAGAAAAAACAAACACTCCCCGGATAGCAGGGGAGTGTTCTTTGCTTATTATCTTACTGGCAGGCAGAAAGCAAATAATCAAGATTCTGGCATATTGATCATTTCTTGAAGCTGGGATTCCAGTTCTTCCCTTTTCTTTTGAGCGGCTTCTTTTATCTCGATCTGAATCTCACTGACGTTTTTATTGATCGCAGAGCGCAGATCATCACCTGAATATGGTGCTAGGAGCAAAGCGGTCAATCCTCCGAGTACGCCTCCCAGCACTGCGCCAAAAACGAATGCCATTGCCTTTCTCATTATTCTTACTCCTTTCAGTGCACTGTCTCTCTTTTATTATAATGGGTCTTTGATAAAATGGGTACAGCGAGAGATTTTTCAAGAGAATAAAAATGATCGATTTGAAAATGCCCTTGATTGACCTACACCGTCACCTGGATGGCAGTATCCGATTGGAGACCATCCTTGACTTGGCTCGGATACACGATATCCAGCTGCCTGCGGACTCCGTCGAGGGGCTGCGCCCTTTTATCCAAATCACGGATACCCGACCAGGTGTGATGGCTTTCATCGACAAGTTCAAGTACATGATTGGAGTGCTGGCCGATTATCAGGCCTGCAAGCGGGTGGCTCTGGAGAATGTGGAGGACGCTTTTCTTGAAGGTATCGATTACATCGAGCTGCGCTTCAGTCCGCTGTTCATGGCGGAGCCCCACCAGCTGGACCCGGCTGGAGTGGTTGAAGCCGTCCTGGAAGGCCTGGAAGAAGGCCGCAGGAAGTATGATATCAAGGTGAATCTCATCGGGATCATCAGCCGAACATTTGGACCCGATAAAGGTTGGATTGAACTGGAGTCCCTCCTGGCTTATCAGGACCACATCACTGCCCTTGACCTGGCTGGTGATGAAGTGCATTACCCGGGAAAACTCTTCCGTGAGCATTTTGATGAAGCGCAGAACGCAGGCTGGCATATTACAGTGCACGCTGGTGAGGAGACTGGCCCGGACAGCATCTGGCAGGCAATTGAGGAATTGGGTGCGGAGCGCATTGGCCATGGCGTAAGCGCGATTCAGGATCCATTACTGATGGATTACCTGGTGGACAACCACATCGGCCTGGAATCCAATCTCACCAGCAATCTGCAAACCCGGGTAGTGGAGGAATATTCCAATCACCCTCTGAGGAATTTCCTGGAAGCCGGGATCCTGGCAACAATTAATACCGATGACCCGGGGATCAGTGCGATTGACCTTCCCTATGAGTATCAGATCGCTGCCCCTGCTGCCAATCTAACGCCCGAGCTGATTGCCTTGGCTCAGAGGAATTCCTTGCAAGTGGCTTTTTTAAGCGATCTCGAGAAAAAAGAACTCAACAAAAAAGCAGCTAACCGAGACAAGGAAGGGTATGGTTAAACATCTGATTTTGTCTGTTGGCATGCCTCGGGCCGGCTCGGGCTGGTATTACAACCTGACTCAGGATCTGGTTTTAGCTTCTGGAGGAGCGGATGCCAGGTCGATCAGGTCCCGCTATAAATTGCAGGGGCTGCTGACTGAGGTGAATTGCAATCTTGGCACATTGAGTTCTTACCGCCTGCTACCAGTGTTGTTTCCCTTGCTTTTTGAGAAACGCTATGTCATCAAACTTCACGCAGAACGGAGAGTATTGGCTGACCAGTTCATCCGTGCTGGTGTGATCAAACCAACTTATATTTATCGGGATCCCAGAGATGCCCTGCTCTCAGCTTTCGAATACGGTCAACGGATGTCCTCTCAGGGTCTGACAAATGCTTTTTCCCATTTGAATACCATCGATGATGCCATTGAGTTTATGGATTTCTATGTGAGACTGGCATCTGGTTGGCTTTCATCCCCCCAAACATTGAAGGTTAAATACGAGGATCTCAAGCAAGAATATGATCGCGAAGGAGAGAGGTTATGTGATTATCTGGGAATTGATCCCACAAGCCAAGGATCCCTTCGTGTGATCGAACAATATCGCCCTGGAAAACCGATCCAGAAACAGCAAGGCATGCATTTTGTCAAAGGAAAGATCGGCCGATATCAGCAAGCCTTCACAGCGGAGCAGCTGGATAAATGCAACCAATTATTCGGCAAGTTTCTGAAAACACAAGGATATGAGTAACTTTTGATGAAATCTTAGTATTTCCTTGTCATTCAGCCTGGATTAGGTGATAATAGGCTCATAGAAAGAATAAAATTACATCTTTTGGCCCCTACCCTTGAGGAGGGTACCATGTCTAATTCTCCTGTTTCTTCTACGAAAAAGGTAACCACGGCTGTCTTCCGGTCCAAAAAGGCTCGGGGAGAGCCGCTGTCTATGTTAACAGCCTATGATTACCTGACTGCCAAGGCAGTAGACCAGGCAGGGATTGACTCCATCTTAGTTGGGGATTCTCTGGGTATGGTGATCCTGGGTTATGAGAGTACCTTGCCGGTCACGATGGAGGATATGCTGCATCATTGCCGGGCAGTTTCCCGGGGAGCATCCCGAGCCTTGCTGATCGGTGATATGCCTTTTATGTCCTACCAGGTGGACGTAAGGGAAGCGGTCTGGAATGCAGGCAGGTTCCTTCAAGAAGCAGGTATGGATGCTGTGAAGCTGGAAGGCGGCAAAGAGCGCCTGGACGCTGTTCAGGCAATCATCGGAGCAGGTATTCCGGTGTTGGGCCATCTCGGGCTCACTCCCCAGAGCATCAATCAGCTGGGAGGGTTTAAAACCCAGGGACAATCCGCAGACGCTGCCATGCAGATCCTGGAAGATTCCTTAATATTAGAAAACGCTGGTTGTTTTGGGATTGTCCTGGAATCTGTCCCTGATCGGGTTGCTGGTTATATCTCTTCCCGTCTGGAAATTCCTACGATTGGCATCGGTGCTGGCGCAGAATGCGATGGACAGGTCCTGGTTACCCATGATTTGCTCGGGCTGTATGATAACTTCACCCCAAAGTTCGTTAAAAAATATGCTTCGCTGCATACCGATATCAACCAGGC
>JARROG010000162.1:0-588 GCA_037384185.1 Anaerolineales bacterium
CCACCAAAACCTATGTGGTTCTGGAAAGCAATGCCATATCGGATTACAACATTGAGATCCAGGATGCGGTGAAGAAGTTCTGGGACATCACGGAATATGAGTTTCTCCCCATGAAGGATTTTGCGGAGAAGAGCAGAGATAAAAATGCATCCTTTCTCTATCTGGCCACCGTCAGCTTCGAGAAGGACAGATCCAATGCCCGGTACCAGTTCCTCTGCCTCTCTCTGGGAGGGGACCGCGTTTCCCTGGATGATCTGAAGGATGTCACTGAACGGGTACCTACGGTAGCGGTCAATCTGAAGGGTTTGCATCCCCATCGGACTGCCGAGCTGCTGGATCAGCGCGGCATCTATGTCTGGGATGGCAATTATTACGCCATCAACGTCACCGAGCGGTTGGGGGTGGAGGATTCAGGCGGGATGGTGCGCATTGGCGCTGTGCACTACAACACACCGGAGGAGATCGACCGTCTGGGAGTGGTCCTGAGAGAGATCAGCGGGATGTAAGAAAGCGGGTATTCTCTGTGCCGGCAGTATAGAAGAACCCGGAAACCTGCGAGTGAGAAAGATTGGAAGGACCGATTGACCC
>JARROG010000162.1:596-5292 GCA_037384185.1 Anaerolineales bacterium
AGGACGGATTGACCCTGGTCGTGAAATAACACAAAGACCGCTCTGCTGAATAGAGAGCGGTCTTTCTTTTGTACGACAGGAAAAATATTCAGCCGCTGATGGTGGGAGCTTTGCCAATCAGGCTGCTGTCCTCCAGGGATCTCAAAATCAGGTCAGCCACATCTGCCCTGGAAATGGATGAGCTGTTGGTCTTGATGTTCTCTCCATATTGATATTCCCCGGTCCCGGGACCGTCCGTCAAACCGCTGGGTCGAATGATCGTCCAATCCAGACCGCTATCTCTGACAGCCGCTTCCTGGCTTTCATGGTCGATCCGCGCGCTCCTTAGCACGATAGCAAAGAAAAGTTTGCTGGCAAGGGGGAGGGTGTCCCAGCTTTCTCCAATGCCCATGGCGCTGACTACGACCAGCCGCTTCAGGTTCTTATCCTGCATGGCCTGAATGATGTTGATTGTGCCGTCGGTGCGCACTGAGGTGGCCTTCAGTTCTCTAGATCCCAGAGCGCAAACCACAGCATCCTGTCCACTGACCCCTTCAGCGACAGCTTCCGGGTCATTGATATTGCCTGTGATCACTTTGACCTGCCCGTTTTCATCGTTCAACCGGCTGGGATCCCGCACAAAAGCGGTCACAGTATGTCCACTTTCCACCGCTTGCCGCACGACTTCCTGACCGGTCCCGCCGGTCGCACCAAAGATCACGAGTTTCATACTTCCTGTTCTCCCATCAGATAAATATTGATTGCTGGAATCAACTTAGATTCGATTTGCTGTTTTTTCTGGTCCTGATTAGTCCTGTCTTGAAACCATTACCAGGAATTCTGATGACTGGACCCTGCTGATTTCTTACCTGGATTGATTGATCGTATTTCGTTCAGCCATCTGCTACTGCCCAGTTAACTTCAATTCGTTCAGATACTGATAACTGATCACAGATAACTGATTACTGATCCATTCCACCAACTCAGGCCGCCTGCCACCAATCTGAACCTTCCACCAGCCCCAGATCTGTCAGTGTTCCCCTGATCAGCGGGGCAGCCTTGCGGGCTCGCACCGCGGTCAGCAGGATGGGGTGATTGTAGTTGGACCACTCGCCCAGCAGTTCCTCACTGGAAATGATCGGCTTTCCCCGGCGGGTGCGGCCGATCTTTTTAGGGTCCACGTCCACAAAGGCTTTCAGCGGCAGGCTTTCCCGCTGCAGATGTTTGCTAAGCCGGCGGCCGGTCATCCCCGCGCCCCAGACGATGACCGCGTCCCTATCCCGGGCTGGACCCCGGGCCAGGTAATGGGCTTTGGCCCTCAAGAAATTTTCCAGTGAATATCTGGGATCTTCGTGGGTCAGGCGTCCTGGATGCTCTCGCCAAGACAACAAAACCTGGGGGATCTTGGCAAATTGGGCTCCAGCCAAATATCCCCGCAGCCACAAATCGTAGTCCTCCGGCCAGCCGTGGTCCTGGTAGCCGCCCAGATCCCGGATCCAGGATCGCCGGAAGGCGGCGCTGGGATTGGCGATTGGACTTTCGACGAAGATTTCCCGGGTGATGTCCTCCTGGCTTATCAGGGAATTCAGCCAGCGGTAGTAGATCTGGAACCCTCCTCCGATCTCGTTATCAGGAAAACCTTCTACCAGACAGGAAACCACGGCGACATCCGGGTGTTCCAGGAGGTATGCCCGCTGCAGCTCGATTCTGCGAGGGTGGCTGCGGTCATCAGCGTCCAGGCGAACGATGATTTCTCCCCGGCAGGCGCTCAAACCGTGGTTTGCGGCCTGGATCACGCCGCCGTGAGGGATCGAAATGACTTTCAGGCGCTGGTCTCGGCTGGCCCGCAGCTGGAGGATCTCCAGTGTGGAGTCGGAGGAACCGTCATCGACGCAGATGACCTCAAAATCGGGGTAGGTCTGGGACTGGAGGGAATCCAGGGCTTCTTCCAGGGTGTCCTGGGCGTCATAGCAGGGAAGCAGGACAGAGACGTCGGTCATGCCTCACTCATCAGGGTGGAGGATTTCCTGGGCCAGCTGATTGAGTTCCTTTCTCTCTTCCTGGGGTGTTCCGCTCACCCGCCAGTATTCGTCCAGCAGCTCCTGGGGACTGAGGGAACCCACCGCCCGGTCTTTGGGAAGACGGATGCGGGGCTCATAAATGGGCTCTTTGTGGAAGTGGAACTCGAAGGTCTCTTCCATCATTGACCGGACGGCACCCTCGTCGATCAGCGGCTCCCAGCTTCGGGGATACTCGAGGACCTGCCGGGTGACCGCGTCAATCAGCTGATTGTCCGGCGGCAGGGCAGCTCGGATTTGCCCGGTAATATCGTCGCTGGATTCCAGAGAGATCCGCAGGTCTACGAAGGGCCGGATGTTTTCGAGCTCCCGCCAGTCAATTTTGGTTTTCCCTTTCTGGACCTCAGCGATCAGGAAGTATTTCTTATCTTGAGCCTCGCCAAAGTTGACCCGCTCGATCGAGCCCGGATAGGCGACAGGTGGATGGTTTTTGGGGTTGAGCTGCTGTTTTTTGTGAATGTGTCCCAGGGCGGTGTAATCCAATCGGGGATCCGCAGCCAGGCTCAGGGGCAGGACGAAGTCCGTTCCCAGGCTGACGCTCCGTTCCCCTCCGTAGACTGCGCCTTCCACGGTAGCGTGTGCAGCCAGTACTGTGGGCAGATCGGGATCAGCTTCTTTCAACCAGTTATCCAGGTCCTGAGATAATTTCCGTTCCATTTCCTGGAAGAGTGCTTCGCTATCCCGGGTGGCCATCCCCAGCTCAGCTGCCATTTCCGAGCGGGAGATCCAGGGCAGTGCGATCAGCTGGAAATCAAGGGATTTTCCTTGAGGAGGCAGCTGGTTGAGAACATCCGCACTGAAAAATCCGGGCTTATCGATCGTCAGCAAATGGGGGACCTGCAGTGTGCTGAACTCAGTCAGGGCATGGGCTCTTCCCACGGCCGGAGAGATGTCGTGATTTCCGACGAGCAGAATGGTGGGGATGCCGGCTCTGCTCAAGCGCATGATCCGCTGGCCCCACTCCCGCTGGTAAGTGGGCGCGGGATTTTGATCCTTGTAAGCGTCCCCCGCGAAGAGCACGCAGTCGACTTCTTCCTCAATGGCGGTGTTGACGATCTCGTCCAGGGAGTTCAGGAAATCCAGGATGCGCAGCGGCAGACCGCTGTCCGGATCGCGCCGGCCGTAGTTGGCGATATCGATGTGAGCGTCTGCAAAGTGTAGAATGCGGGGCATAGTTTTTTTATTCAAATTCAAAAGGGACGAAATCCTTTTAAAGGATTTCGTCCCTTTTAATCACTCATCGAAATTCAAGACAGCGATCTTGTCCAGGGCGTCATCAAAGTTGGGATTGAGCCAGACCGCGTTATAGAGGTCGGATTTGGCCAGAGCTTTCTTTCCAAGGGCGTAATAAGCCAGACCGCGCCAATACAGGCTCTCTTCCAGGGTGTCCTCGTCAATGGTCTCAAAAGTGAAATCTGCCAGGTTGACTACGTCCTGGTAGCGGCCGCTGAAGTAATAAGCCTGGTAGGGTGAGGTCTGATACCAGGTGATCCGGTAGGGCCTTACTGCGTCATCCGCGTCCAGCTCGCCGTAAACTTGGTATGCCTGGTCGAAGGCTTCAGCGGCGTCCATGTAATGTTCCATTTTTACCAGGCTGGTGCCTTTGTTGAACCAGGCGAAGAACAGGTCCACCCCGCTGAGGGACTGGATCTCTTCCTCTGCGATTTCCAGGGCATGCTGATAGGACCAGACTGGATTTCCGTAGGGACCCAGGATCTGATAGACTTTCTCTTGGTCTGCAGGGGGATAGATGACCATAAAGAGATAATCGAAGGAGCGCCAACCTTCCAGGTAGGTCTGGTAGTCTACCCGCATATCCTTGCCAGGCTTTAAGTAGGCGTCCTGGACGACAAACTCCCCGCTGGAGTCATCATACCCGGTGGTGTAGAGATAATGGCCCAACCAGGCGACCTTTCCGGTGTAATCCTCCTCATAGTAGCCCTTTTCGACCAGCACCGGGTAGCCATTGGCGATCAATTCTTTGAGGATCTCCAGGTCGCCCCCATAGCGGACGACGATGTAGTAATCGGTATTGTTGGCGACAAAATCGACCATCTCCGAGGGCATGACGTTCTTATCCAGCCGGCCGCGCTGGACAAAGTTCAGATCCGGATCGTTGATGCCAGGTTTGACCACGGCAGCAATATCATCCCGATCTCCCGGCCAGCCCCAATAATTAAGGGCCATAGCTAGATTGGCGGGACCGCAGTAATTCCAGCGCTCGTGCTGGTCGACATAGATCACATTGTCGAGAATGACCTGATCAGGCAGCGGTGTGCCGGTCATGCCAGGAGCCATCTCGGTTGGCTGTTCGGTGGTTTCTGATGTTGTTGGTTCAGGAGTCGCTGGTAAAGTGGTGATGGCGGGCGTGGGCAGGGGAGTAGATTCCCCAGGAACGAAAACAGCCTTATCCGGGGGGTTAAACTTGTATACCAGGCGGGTCCTCAGTCCTTCGATCCGCCACGATAGGCGTGCATTGACCGCTGGGATGCGGTAGATCAGGACAGCAGCCAGAATTCCGAGGGGCAGTAGGGCCCAAAGCCATTTTCGGGAGTATTTAAGCTTCACGGGGAAATTATATCACTTGGCTTTTTAAGGGACGAAGTCCCTTAAAAATACTAAGTTTCTTAAGAAACTTA
>JARROG010000163.1:0-9391 GCA_037384185.1 Anaerolineales bacterium
CGGTTGTCCAGCGCTTCAAGAAGGATGATCCTTCATTGATATTGATTGACCGCCACCCGGACCGATTGGTAGAGCGCTACCCAGAATTACAATCATCTGGGACGAACCTGCTTCTGCCCGGGGTTGACCTGCTGGACCGGAAAGCTGTTCAGAACGCCGTGCAACAGGGCATCAGCCAATTCGAGAGAGTCGACTGTTTAATCCACACCGTGGGAGGCTTCACCATGGGGGAAACGGTGGCCGAGCTCAGCGATCAAACTCTGCATAAAATGTTTGACCTGAACCTGATATCCTTATTGAATATCGCTCAAGCTGTGGTTCCTCAGATGGTTGAAGCCCAGAGCGGCAAGATCGTTACGGTTGGTGCCAGACCTTCGTTCTCAGGGAAAGCCCGGATGAGCGCCTACAGCATAGCCAAGAGCGCTGTTCTGCGGCTGACAGAGTCAATGTCCGCTGAACTTAAAGGTATCGGTATCAACGTCAACTGCCTGATCCCAGGGACGATTGACACACCCGAAAATCGTCAGGCGATGCCGGATGCAGATACCTCAGGTTGGGTGACTCCTGCTTCCCTTGCCGAAGTCATCTATTTCCTCTGCTCTCCCGGAGCTGATGATATCCACGGCAGTGCAGTTCCAGTTTACGGAGCCTGATCCATGTCAAATGAACGCCCCATCACAATTTTGATCTTTGGAGCTTCTGGCGACCTCACTGAAAGGAAGCTGATACCGGCATTATACAATCTCTTCCAAAAAGATCGCCTGCCGCAGATCCAAATTATTGGAACAAGTCGGTCCAGCTACAGCGATTCTGAGTTCCGGGAACACCTCAAGCAGGGCATCATGAAATTAAACCCCGACTCATTTCATGCTGAGAGCTGGAATGAATTCTCCCAATCAATCCACTACCAGAGCGGCAACCTCAAAAACCTGGACGATTTCCATAAGTTATCTGATTTATTAAACGACCTGGAAGAAAAACCTGCCAACCGCCTGTATTACCTGGCTATTTCACCCGTTGTATATCACCAGGCCATCCTTAATCTTGGCAGATCCGGCCTGGCAGATCAAGGCGATTCCCCTACCGATCCCTGGAGACACATCGTTATCGAAAAACCTTTCGGGCGGGATCTCAAGACTGCCCAGGAATTGAACCAACTTGTTCATGAAGTCTTTTCTGAGCATCAGGTATACCGGATCGATCATTACCTGGGAAAGGAAACTGCCCAGAACATCCTGTTCTTCCGATTTGCGAATACCATATTTGAGCCCATCTGGGATCGACGCTATATTGACAACGTCCAGATTACAGTTGCCGAGAGCGTCTCGGTCGGTCATCGCGGGAACTATTATGATAAAGCAGGCATCCTGAGAGATATGTTCCAGAACCATCTCCTGCAGCTGCTGTCTCTGGTTGCCATGGAAGCTCCGGCCTCATTTGACGCTGACGCGATCCGTAATGAACGTGTGAAACTGCTGCGTTCCATCCGGCCACTACAGCGCGAGAACTCAGTTGCAGGCCAATATTACGGTTACTGCTCCACTGATGGCGTCGCAGAAGGCAGCCGCACACCTACCTATGCCGCATTAAAACTATATGTCGATAATTGGCGCTGGCAGGGCATTCCCTTTTATCTGCGTTCCGGAAAATCCTTGAAGCGCAAAGCAACAGAGATCACCATCCAATTCCAGCAGCCGCCCCATTTGATGTTTGGACTGCCCGATTCAGAAAGCATTACCCCTAACATCCTTTCCATGTGCATCCAACCCGATGAAGGGATCCACCTGAAATTCCAGGCCAAGCAGCCCGATTCCGAACAGAATATGATCGCTGTGGACATGGAATTCCATTACCAGCATTTCTTAGGGGATAAAAAACTTCCAGGCGCTTACGAAAGACTGCTGAGTGAAGCCATCGACGGCGATCCTTCCTTGTTCACACGTAGCGATGCTATTGAAACTGCCTGGTCACTGATCGACCCCTTGATCCAATCCTGGGAAGACGCCGAAACGGATGACCTGGCAACCTACGAACAAGGTACCTGGGGGCCGGAAGAAGCAGACCAATTAATCGCCAGAGATGACCGCTGCTGGCATATGAACTGCGGGATGCATGAAGACTGCATTCAAGCGAAGCCTCAAAAAGAGTTAGACTCAGATGATGGAAACTGAGCGGATTCTGAGAATTTTCTTATATCCTCAGAAAGGGTCCAGGAGACCGCTATGTTATAATGCACTCACTGGGGATGACAGGTATCGACGGAAGAGCTTGACCCCGGATTGCAAGCCGAGAGGCGCCGCACTCGTTAAATCAGCGCAAAACCTTAAGTGCCAACCGCACTGACTATGCTGCTCTTCCCCTCGCTGCGTAAGCCAGGGTAAGAACAGACGATTGCTTCGATGCAATCTCGTTCACCTTCTCCTAACTCCTGCTGGAGAAGAGTGAACGTCAGAAAGCAGGAGTGCAGCCGGATGACGCCGCTACTCCGGTTAGAGAGGGACTTTCGGGTCCCAGCGGCTAACCAGCAGTGTCTTTGGGCAGTTGTAGACCTGCTGGTAAAACCAACAATTGCCTACGCTTGTAGATATCCGAGCGGTGAAATCTTTCGGACGCGGGTTCGATTCCCGCCATCTCCACCTGACCTGAAAAGCCTGTCTTTCGAGACAGGTTTTTTGGATAAGCCGGAACATTGATAGGACCTCTCGCCCGAGCTGAGGCCCACAAGCGAAAAAGAATGCCAACGGAGAATATGTTATAATCGGACTACTATGACGGAATCTCAACCCAATCTGCGTGACACCAATTCTCTGGAGGAAATCCCGGATAGTGTATCTGGAAATGACGAAAGTCCGTCCTCTGGCAGTAAAATTGGATTGATCATCGGTGCAGTCTTGGTCCTGGGTCTGGTCATCACCGGGTTGGTATTCCTGCTGCAGCCAGGAACGGATACCGGTCGAGTCCGGGATATCTTTATCATTTTCATGGCCTTGGAATTCCTGATGATCGGGATTGTGATGATCGTGCTCATCGTCCAGATTGCTCGATTAACTTTACTGCTGCAGAATGAGATCAAGCCTATTCTGGACTCAACGAACCAAACCGCCAACACCCTGAAAGGAACAGCCGCTTTTTTGAGTGAGCATCTGGTGGAGCCGGTACTCAAATTGAATCAATATCTGGCAGGATTGAACAGAGTCATCGGTTTTTTCAAAACCGATAAAAAGTAATCATCTATCTAATCTATTGAGGAGAGTGCGTTATGTCTGATAACAACAATGAGTTTGGTGCTTTTATGTCTGGATTGTTGTTGGGTGGGATCGCAGGGGCAATCACTGCCTTGCTGATGGCACCTCAGTCCGGTGAGGAGACCAGGCAGGTCATCCTTGATAAAGGTATTGAAATCCGGGATAAAGCCCTGGAATCGGTTGACGACGCCCGCCAACGGGCTGAAAAAGCCGCGGAGGAAGCCCGCTTGGCGGCTCAGGAATACAGCCAAAAGCTACAAGAACAGGCGAAGCATCTCCAAGAACAAGGCCGCGTTATTCTGGAAGAACAAAAACAGAAGATAGAGAAGGTCTCGAAGAGCAGCAAGAAAGACGAAGAAGCATAAACCTGACCAGCTGGGTGTCCAACAAGTCTAGCAATTGAAACAGACCTGTCCCCCAATCCTGGACAGGTCTGTCAGTTAACCAGACCCCCCAGGGCCTGACCAATTGCCTTCGAGATATCTCCTGCCAACACTGCCGCTGGGCTTCCCGCCCGGGATTCTGCCTCTTTACCAGACCGGGCATGCAGCCAAGCGCCTACTGCAGCTGCAGAAAACGGTTCCAACCCTTGAGCGATCCACCCGGTGATGATACCAGCCAAAACATCGCCGCTTCCCGCACGCGCCAGAGCCGGCTCTGCCGAGATCAGAATTTTCGTTTGTCCCTCAGGTGCGGCGATCACAGTGTTGGCTCCTTTTAAAAGCACGATCTGAGACCACTCCCGGGCAAAACGTTCAGCTGTGCCAACCCGGTCTGACTGGATCTCCGGAATTGATAACCCGCACAATCCAGACATTTCCCCAGGATGGGGAGTCAGCACACTGCGCCGGGGAAGTTTTCTGGGCCAATCAGGGAATTCAGCCAGCTGTCTTAAACCATCCGCGTCAATGACAAGGGGCGGCAGACCATCAAGGTTCAGTACACCAGCCAAGAATTTCCTTGTGGAAGTACCCCTTCCCCATCCGGGTCCAAGCAGACAGGCAGTCGGACGTCCCAGCGCCCGTCGAACCTGTTCCACTGCAGATTCTTGTAGGCCCTGATCTCCGTTATCAAGCACAATCCAGGTTGCTTCTGGTATACCACTGACCAACGCCAACTGAATATTCGCGGGCACCCCGATGGTCACCAAATGAGCCAGCCAGGATCAAAGCTGTGCCGAACGTACCTTTGTGAGCGTTCAGCGGTCTCTCAGGAATTCTTTCAGCGACCCAACCTCGCTCAATAACCTCACGGTTGATACTTTCCCACTCAGAAAGCCCTCCGGGAAGGCCAATATCGACCAGCGCCAGATCGCCAATATAATTATAGGCCGGGAATTTAAGAAGACCAGATTTGACTGCAGCCATGGTCACGGTCAGGTCCGCTTTCAAAACGACCGGCGCTGCTTCTCCAGTGTCACAATCAATTCCTGAAGGGCAATCGACCGCAACCACCTCTGGTGGATGTTCAATCCTGGACAGCTTCCTTCCTGTCATCTCAAGCAATTCGTCGAGCGGGGCTCTCAAAGGCAGTTTTATTCCGGTTCCTTTAACAGCGGGTCATTTTCTGTCCGCTGGCGTAGAAGCAAAGCACTAGCCTTCCAACCCCATTGCATTAAATAATCCAATGCCACCAGAGCGTCTCCGCCATTATTGCCCGATCCGACTAGCGCAAGAGCTCTGGATCCAGTATTTTGGTCATACCGCTTCTGGATCTCCCCAGCCAATCCCTTACCCGCCGCTTCCATCATATCGGAATAGGAATGACCAGCCCGATCCGCAGCCTTCTCAATTTCCACCATTTCGCTGACACTGACATATTTCATACCCTACCTCCCCAATTTATTCCGGCTATCTGTAGTGTACCAGAATGGATGTTCTCTTACTTTATCGGATACCTGCTCACTTATTCAGGATTTGGTATTATAGAAGGGGTTCAACTGCCCCAGATGATTATCCGCGGGCTGAGTGGTTGAACGACCAAAACACTTATGTTTCGAAGTTACTACATCAAAGCTCTGGAGGATTATCGGAAAGCCCGGCGAAAAGCAGCCATCGATGAATTGCTGGCTCGCATTAGTGGTGCTCCCGAGGAAAGCAATCTGCTCTCGTATGAGGAGGTTCGGCAACAACTTCAAGCGGTAGAAAAAAGCCATCAGCGTCTGAAAGAGATACCTCTGGACGCTGTCGTTGGCAGTGTTGGAAGATATCACGACTTCACAAGAAAATATCTTCCGAAAGCCTCAATCGATGAGAAACGTTGGGCACGAGTGATGGCAAGCTCCCAAGATCTTACTGGTCTACCCCCAATAGAGGTCTATCAGATTGGGGAGGTATATTTTGTCAAAGACGGAAACCACCGGGTATCTGTCGCCAGACAAATGGGAAATGAGACCATCCAGGCCTTCGTTACCGAAGTCGATACAAAGGTAACTCTTTCTCCAGATGTCACCCCAGACGAATTGATCATAAAATCCGAGTTGGTCAAGTTCCTGGACCAAACTCACCTCGATAATCTAAGGCCAGGAGCTGACCTGACAGCAACAATACCTGGCGCCTATCCCAGGTTGTTGGAGCACATTGCAGTTCACCGCTATTTCATGGGCTTAGAAGAGCAGCGGGAGATCCCCTTCCAGGAAGCTGCGGTCCACTGGTACGATGTAATTTTTCTGCCTATCGTGAACATCATCCAGAAACGTGGGCTGCTGGATGACTTTCCAGAGAGAACGGAGACGGATCTTTATCTCTGGGCGACTGAACATAAAGCTGCACTTGAACAGCAGATTGGTTGGGATATAGGACCGGAAGCAGCTATCAGCGACCTCTCGGAGCGCCACGGTCAGGACTCACAATCACTCTTAAGCAGGATCCGTGATTTGATCCTAAAAATCATACCGGATTCTCTTGAAAGCGGTCCTCCCCCAGGAACTTGGCGAAAAAGACTAGCTCGCAAACTGGTTCTCCAGCATCTTTTCAATGATCTGATTATCGCCCTGGATGACAGCGAAAATGCCTGGAATGCCCTGGACATGGGCATCCAAATATCTCATCTGGAGAACAGCCAACTCCATGGACTCCACATCCATCCAATAGAAAACGAAGGCGAGTCCAATGATCACAGCCAGCTGCAGGAACCATATTTCAAGCGCTGCCAGCAGGCTGATATCAAACAGTTTGACTTCAGAATTGCTTCTGGTGAAGTTGGTAAAATAATCTGCGATCAAGCCAGATTCGCGGATCTGGTTATTCTTCCTCTTAATCATCCTCCCGGTAATAAAGCAGTCGAACGCCTCAGCTCCGGGTTGATCACAATGATCCGCAACTGCCCAGGACCCATTCTTGTCGTTCCGGCTCCACCAGTCGGGCTCGGATCCATCCTGCTGGCTTACGACGGCAGCATAAAATCCAAAGAAGCGATGTATATCGCAGCCTATTTTGGCTCCCAGCACGGTTCCCGGCTGTCAGTCCTAACCAGTACTGTCGGACTGGTAAAACACAAGGAAATTCAGGAACAAGCGAAGCAATACCTTTCCCAGTTTCCGATAACGATTGACTACTTTCTTCGAGAAGGTCCAGTCTCCGAAGAGATCTCTTCCCTTGAGGCCGAAAGAGAAATCGGTCTAGTGATGATTGGAGGGTATGGGGGAAATATCTTGCGAGATGTAGTCCTGGGGAGTACTGTGGATGAAGTCTTGAGGGAAGTCCGCCTGCCCGTGCTAATCTGCCGCTGATCTTAATTGGGTAGTTTACCAGAGGAATGCTCTGGGATTTCCAACACAACTGATTGGAAAGCGTTGACGATGCGAGTGGATTTGTAGGAGGATTCCCTGATCTGGTGCGGAAAATAGATGTGGATATGCCCATGAACATGCAGGGCGGGTTGGAAGGTATCTATCAACCAGCGGAAGGCATTGATTCCCTGGTGAGTCCAATCCGACCCTTCATGGAACCCCCTGGGAGGAGCGTGAGAGACAAAGACATCCAGGAACCTTCCATATTTAAGCCGGTTGTACAATAAACCAGGAACCAGGCGGAGCACACTAGACCAGAATTTTCCCTGAGGGTACTGGTAGGGCGTCCGGCGATTGTATTGTATACTCCCTTCGATCCCCGCTATCAGCAAACCGTGTTGCCGGTATATTTTGCTGTGCAAATCCAAACCGCCATGTGGATAGGAACGAGGCTGGCCCATGTTAAGCTCCTCCAACGGATCATGATTTCCATGCACAAAATAGAGGGGTTTATTCAGGACCGTGATAATATATTCCAGGTAGAGGTATGACAGGTCACCGCAAGAAATGACCAGATCGACATCCCCATAGCGATCCTTTAAAGAAGTGCTGTATATGCGGGGGTCGACCTGGTCACTAACAGCCAAGATTTTGATCACTGGAGTATCCTGTCATTATGCTGATTTTCTCATTTTACTACACCTGATCTCCTTACCAAAACAAGGGTGCCAAAGAAGCCAGCCTGGATCAGCATGAAATTTCCGCTTCAACCCGGATTGAAATAGACCAGATTTTCAGATCTGGATGGTTTAAAATATATACAAGCAGCAGAATACTGCCGTTCAAATAACCATGAACAAAAAACCGGCCACCTTTTTAATGCTCGGAGAAGCAGTCGTTGACTTGATCTCAACAGGTATCGTCAACTCATTAGATGATGCAGCTCATTTTGAGAAATTTGCTGGTGGCGAGGTGGCTAATCTGTCAGCGAACCTCGCTGGTTTGGGGTTTCAAGTCCAGCTGGGCTCCTGTCTCGGGGAGGATAGTTTTGGCAAATTTCACCAGCGGGCCATGCAGCAAGCCGGTATTGACTTAACTCTGATTCAAACCACGTCCCAAGCGCCAACAACCCTGATCCCAGTTGCGCGCCAAACGGGTACACCTGATTTCATTGTTTACAGGGGAGCAGACTGCCAGCTGAGTTTAACAGATGAACTCCAGCAAGCCGCTGAAGAAGCTGACGCTATCCACACCTCCGCCTTTGCACTTTCCCGCGATCCTAGTCGAGCCACGATCTCCGCCATCCTGCAGTCAGTCAGGGACGACCAAAAGATCATTTCGATTGATCCTAATTACCACCCGGCAATTGGTCCCGATCTTCCTGACTTCCTTGATTTTCTCAAACTCTCCATGCGCTACGCCACAGTCGTCAAACCCTCATTGGATGATTGTAGAAGGATTTTCGGCAGCGGCTTACCGCCAGCAAAATACCTGGAACTCTCCCTTGAACTGGGACCAAAGATCGTAGTGCTGACCATGGGAAGTGAAGGTTCTCTGCTGGGCACAAACAGCGGGGAACGCTACCATATCAAACCCCGCAAAGTACCAGTGTTTGACGTCACAGGGGCAGGAGACGCTTACTGGTCTGGAATGCTGGCGGGGCTGGTTTCCGATTTGAGTATACCTGAAGCAGCCTGCCTGGGCCAAACCCTTGCTGAACATAAGATTGGCGTTGTTGGACCTATTCAAGACTATTTACCCCTTGTAGATTATCTACAAGAAGCGCGCTCTATCCATTTCGAACTACTTTGAATTGCCTTCGAACTCCTTGCGCTCTATCTGTCCGCTCAGCATTTCAGCCAAAACGAAAAGGAATTCAAGACTCAAAATAATGGCTTCCTGTGGAATGGCCTGCGTGATCTGAGCCCAGCTCTGCAATTGGCTCGCATGGCTCCTGCGATCTATAAGGCGGATATCGATGAACTCGATGCTGTCATTATCACTTGCAGGACTGACAACATCTTCTCATTGTCCTGACAAGCAAACAAAGGATCGATCCTGATCAAAAGGAAGTTCAGAAAGCAAAACAACTATTAGATCTGGAACCGTTTCTATCCTCTAAATATTTTTAGAAGCTGGGGCATGCGCATTACCAAGGTCTTTATCCTCTGATCTCCCCTATTCCTCTGATGATTTTCATCACTTTTGTGAAATTTTGATTGTGATATAGTTAACAGGCACTATCTAATTATAAGGAGGTGTAACCCTTCAATACAATTCCCATTTCTATTTAAAAACGAGAAGATCAACTTACAGAAGGAGTTAGAAGAATGAAATCCAAACGTATCTTTTTTGTTCTGCTGTCGCTGATGATTGTCAGCACCCTGGTGCTCAGCGCCTGCGGCAGCCAGGAAGC